>NZ_CABTJS010000003.1:0-1061 GCF_902485085.1 uncultured Kluyvera sp. | reverse complement strand
TTTTGCTTCGCTGGCGGCATGTTCAACACCGTCAGCACCTGCCGCGGGATCCCGCGTACAGTTATTGACAGAACTCCGAGGGGCGGCGCTGCCGCCTGAAAAACCAACGTCAACGGCCATACCGTCAGCGCTCTGGCGCTTCGGCACGATTTTGTATTGAGTGGTGCGGGTGAAGATCAAAGAGTCATTGCCCGTAATCGGGCAATAGATACCGGTGATTCGCTGGACGTTATCGCCGTAGGCGTTGCCGTTTTCAGTGGTTTCATAATTCAGACGGATGCGCAGCTTATCGCGCTCAACCAACGGGCCACCCTGGGCTAATACGTAGTTATCCCATTCGCCACCGTTAGCGGCCTGCCGGGCGGTTTCCAGTTCAGGGTGTAACACCAGTTCGCGATCGCCCAAGCGGCGAAGTTCGCGATATACCGTGACCGGTGCACCGCCGATCTGCTGAAACTGACGAATAGCCCAGCGCGATGCCCACGCGCTAACGCGGAGTGACATTTCTTTCAGGTCTTCCCCGGTTTCGTCGTCCTTCTCACCATCCAGCGCGAAGCCGTCGATATTCTTCGAAATGTATTTCGCTATGTAGCCGGTTGCGCTGCCGTGGGCATCATCGATCGGCACAACCTGAAAGCGGTTTTCCTGCGCTCCCGGTTCGTTGCCGTCTTCTTTCAGGGCATATTTACGGAAGATTTCGCGCGCCTGCTCGACGCATTCCGGGCGCATAAAAAGAAGTAAATGCCAGTGTGGCGTTGCATCGTGGTGCGGTTCGACCACGCGAAAACCAAAGACGCGGATCCCTTTTCTCTTCCACGCTGCGCGGGTTCTCGCCCAGACTTTGCAAAGATATTGCTGCGTCTCGCGCGGCGATGCGCCACAGTATTTATTATTGCGGCGCCCGTTATGCTGCATGGAGTGGTAACGGGAAGGTGCTGTCAGCGTGTAGAAGTCACCGGCCAGCCCTTCCAGCTTCGCCAGATCTTCAAATCCGCGCATTCTCGTCATGAGTTCGCGGCGACGGTTGGCCGGATTGGCAACACTACCGGCGACTTTATCGA
>NZ_CABTJS010000002.1:0-64722 GCF_902485085.1 uncultured Kluyvera sp. | reverse complement strand
TTTTGGTCGGCACGAGAGGATTTGAACCTCCGACCCCCGACACCCCATGACGGTGCGCTACCAGGCTGCGCTACGTGCCGACGCATGACAAAAATAGTACCGCTTTTATCCCCGATTGCAAGTCAGGGTTTATCAATTGATTTAAAATTAATCAATCAGTTAGCGATAAAGCGTTTTTCATCCGTCAGCACCTGCAGTAGCAAACTGAGCTGGGCTTTTTGATCCCGTTCCTTCTCGCCAGCCGCGTTCCAGGTTTTATAGTGACCGTTATGACTGAGCACTACGGTTATCGACGGCGTGGTGATAGCCAGCGTATCGTTATCTGCCGACGTCACCCAGTTATGGCGGCGCGTGGCGCTGAACAGATCCTGACCCTGCGAGTATTCGTTGGCTGGTGTGCTGACGTGCAGCAGTCGTTGCATCAGGGTGGTCATAATATCTTTATGATCGGTCAGCAGGTCGATGCGCTGAGCAGGGGTCCCCGGCCAGTGGATAACCAGCGGTACCTGGAGCTGGGCGCGTGACCAGTTAAAGGAACTGTTCTCGTCGCTAAGCGGCACGCCGTGGCCAGCGGTAATAATTACCACGGTGTCATCAAGCTTGCCGGAGTTGCGTAGCGCGTCCAGTACTTTCGCTATTTGGGAATCCACATCCGCCGCTGCCCGTGCATATTGACGGTCGTTGGCCTGCGCGTTGTTGATAGTAGTTCCGTTAAACGACACCCAAGAGAACCAGCGGTTTTCGTCCTGAGCATTGTTTTTGAGCCAGTTAGTCCACTGGTTTGCCGTCTGGGCATCGTTCTGCGATTTGCCCGGTGGCAGTGAGAAATCTGACAACAGCGCCTGGCGGTAAATCGGGCTGGTAAAACCATCAGAAGAGAACAGCCCCAGCTGGTAGCCTTGCTGGTTGAGCGCGCTAATCAACGCGGCCGGAATTCGCGCCGACAGGACGCCATCCATATAGGACGGCGAAATGCCGTAGAACAGGCCAAAGATGCCGTTATCGGCAGTGTTACCCGCACTCATATGCTGCGTAAAGTTGACGTTCTCGCCCGCAAAGCGCGCCAGCGACGGCATCTGTTGTTCGAAGCGTGAATAGTTCAGGCCATCTACGGTTATCAGCAGGACGTTTTTACCGACGCCCATATCCCGATAGCGCAAATCGCTGAGCGGATACTGGACGGTCACGGCTTCCGGGTCGCCTTGTTCTACCAGACGACGCTGGTAATCCTGCGCGTCAAGCAAACCGTGTTTCTCAAGGAAGCGACGAGCAGTCATTGGATACGATAGCGGCAGGTTGGCGCGCTGCATGGTCACCGGACGATAGAAGTTCGCATCGGCCCAGATGTACATCACGTGTGAAGCGATAAACGACGCAAAGAAGAACCAGGCAACCGGGCGAGCATAGTGACGGCGGCGCGTCAGGCTACGCAGCTTCTGCCAGCTCCAGGTGGCAAACAGCATCTCGACCAGCAGAATAACCGGCACGCTGATAAACATCAGCTGCCAGTCGCGCGCGGTCTCGTTTTGATCGGGGTTGATAACCAGCTCCCACACCACCGGGTTAAGGTGCAGGTGGAAGCGGGTAAAGACCTCGCTGTCGATAAGCAGCAGCGTCATGCCAGCCGTCGCCAGAATGGCGGACAGGAAGCGCATCAGGCGCTGGGACATGACGATAAAGGTCAGCGGGAACAGAATCAGCAGATAGGCAGAGAACACCAGAAAGCTAAAATGCCCGACAAGGCTGATATAGGAGAAAACGCGTCCAGTCAGCGTTGTCGGCCAGTCGGCGACAAACAGATAGCGGCTACCGAGCACCATGGCCAACAGCATGTTGAACAGGGCGAACCAGTGCCCCCAGCTAACCATCTGGGAGACTTTTTCTCGGTAAGGCTGACGATGTGTCACCATAAACTGTTGCTTGTACCCTTAGTGCGCAGGATCGCTGTTAATAGAAGACTGAAGCGCCTGGGCAAAAGAACGCGCGATAGCCTGGCGTTGAGCCGGAGCCACGCTGCTGTTAATCAGGTTGGTTACCATATTGCCCAGCACCATCAACGAAAGGTCGGTTGGGGCTTTATGTTCTTCCAGCACGTTGGCGAGCTCGCTCAGCAGCTTTTCAACGTGTTCATCACTATAGCGGGATTGTTGTGGCATAAATCGAAATCTGTCTATTCATTAAAGGGCAGTATATTACCGTAGCAGCAGCATTTTTTCCGCTTTTTTTCAGCGTAACGCGTTATCCTTTCGCCATTATGCTGCCGCGAGGGCGGTAATGTGTGAGTTGCACTGTCGCATCGGGGGTGGTTGAATACACCCGATCTTAAAGGAGAGTTTAACATGAGTCTGGATATCGACCAGATTGCTTTGCATCAGCTCATCAAACGCGATGAGCAAAACCTGGATGTGGTCCTGCGCGACACGCTGCTGGAGCCGACTGCACCGGTTGAAGAAATGATGGCCGAGCTGCATCGGGTGTACAGCGCGAAGAACAAAGCCTACGGCCTGTTTACCGAAGAGAGCGAACTGGCGCAGGCGTTAAAGCTGCAGCGTCAGGGCGAAGAGGATTTCCTCGCCTTCAGCCGTGCGGCCACCGGTCGTCTGCGCGACGAGCTGGCGAAATATCCGTTTGCCGATGGCGGCATTGTGCTGTTCTGTCACTATCGCTACCTGGCGGTGGAATACCTGCTGGTGGCGGTGCTGAATAACCTCAGCAGCATGCGCGTCAACGAAGAGCTGGATATCAGCGCGACCCATTATCTCGACATCAACCATGCCGATATTGTCGCGCGTATCGATTTGACCGAGTGGGAAACTAACCCGGAATCGACCCGTTACCTGACCTTCCTGAAAGGGCGAGTTGGGCGCAAGGTTGCTGATTTCTTCATGGACTTCCTCTGCGCGAGCGAAGGCCTGAACGCGAAGGTGCAAAACCGTGGCCTGCTGCAGGCGCTGGACGATTTTGCCGCCGAAGCGCAGCTCGACAAAAACGAGCGTCAGAACGTGCGTCAGCAGGTTTACTCCTACTGCAACGAACAGTTGCAAGCCGGTGAAGAGATTGAGCTGGAATCGCTGTCGAAAGAACTGTCTGGCGTGAGCGAGGTGAGCTTCAGCGAATTTACCGCAGAAAAAGGCTACGAGCTGGAAGATAGCTTCCCGGCGGATCGCAGCACGCTGCGTCAGCTGACGAAGTTTGCCGGTAGCGGCGGTGGGTTAACCATTAACTTCGATGCCATGCTGCTCGGTGAGCGCATTTACTGGGATCCGGCGACCGACACGCTGACTATCAAAGGCACGCCGCCAAACCTGCGTGACCAGCTTCAGCGCCGGACTTCCGGCAAAAGCTAAAGCCATCCCCCTTCAAGCCCGCTCATCCCCGAGCGGGCTTTGTCTATCCGTATTACCGCCAGTTTTGAGTGACACTCCTCTCATTTTCTGTATCGATGTTTTTTCATCCAGGTTAAAACTTGAGCTGACTCTCAGTTAATACCTAATGAAATAAATGAAAATACGTTTCATTTTAAATGCAAAAATATTTTGATTTTATAAATGGAGAGCCATCCTTACTCAGGAGGGCTCAAGGACGCGGCAGCTGGGTGCCGCGAATTACCGAGAGGAATAATAAAAAGATGCACAATACCTTCAGACACTCCCGACTGGCGCTGGCAACCACAATGATGCTCGTGGGCGTATTAAGCGGCTGTGACGATAGCCAGGCTGCTCAGGCGAAGGCGTCAGCGGCGCCACAAAACGTCCAGTCGCCGGTGCTCTCCGTTGACGATGACAGCGTGGTGCTGGTGTGGGAAAAACCGCTTCAGGAGGCGGACAAGGTGGTGGACTATCATGTCTATCGCGACGGTGAGCTGCTGGGCAGCGCGCGCGACAATCAGGACAAATTTTCCCCCGCTAAACCTTATATCGATAACTTCTACCAGACGCTGGATAACGACCATTGGCAGCAGAAGGTTGATTTGCGAAGCTTCACCGTCGACGGGTTGAAAGCCGATACCGACTATCAGTTTACCGTCCGCGCGGTCTATTCGGACGGTAACGAGTCCGATGATAGCGCGCCGATTTCCCTGCGTACCACCAGGGTACCGCACGTGGTGGATGCCAAAGCGGCAGGTGCCGTCGGCGACGGGACAACGCTTGATACCGCCGCGCTGCAAAAAGCGATTGATAGCTGTACGCTGGCGCAGTATCCGCAAGGCTGCAAAGTGAGCGTGCGCGGCGGCGTGTTTAAAACCGGCGCGCTGTTTTTACACAGCGATATGACGCTGGAGATTGCTGAAGATGCGACGCTGCTGGGCTCGGATGACCCGGCGCAGTACCCGATGGACAAAGGCTATTTTCTTTACCCCTATACTGATAATCCGCTGCCGAAGCGCCCACCGTCGTTGATTAACGCGCTGGAAGCGAACGATAAGGGTAACTCTCACGCCGGTACTTTCCGTAATATTCGCATTGTGGGTAAAGGGACCATCGACGGTAATGGCTGGACGCGGGGCGTGAAGCACGGCGGGGCAGAATCTATCGTTGATGAAGCCGGTAATGCGCTGCCGCAGTACCGCGCCAGCAACGCCAATAAGGTGGGCGAAGACGGTATTCTGGCGAAGCATCAGACCGAGCTGGCGGTATCTGAAGGGATGAACCGCGACAGCGCCTACAAAAACCGCCGTTCCAGCCTGATGACGCTGCGCGGCGTCAGCAATCTTTATATCGAAGGGCTGACCATCCTCAACCCGGCATTTCACGGGATCATGGTGCTGGAGTCGGAAAACATCGCGCTGAATGCGCTTAGCCACAAGACTTTTGACGGCAATAACGCCGATGGTATTGAGCTGGGTAATAGCCAGAATGCCCTTGTCTTCAATAACTTCTTTGATACCGGCGACGACGGGATGAACTTTGCCGCAGGCTATGGCAAGGGCGTAGAAACCTTTGGGCAGAAACCGCAGAGCGGGGCGTGGATCTTCAATAACTACTTCCGCAAGGGGCACGGTGCCGTGGTGACCGGCAGCCATACCGGCGCCTGGATCGAGAAAGTTAAAGCGGAAGATAACGTTATGTATCTGACCGATATCGGTCTGCGGATGAAAAGTCGCCCGTATTACGGCGGCGGCGCGCGTGATGTTGTGTTCCGCAATAACGCGATGAAAGATCTGGCGAAAGAGCCGTTTATCTTCACCATCAAGTACAGCGCTGACGTTAACGACACCACCCCAGCCACCGAGCCTGCTCAATTCCGCAATGTGACCGTCGAGAACGTCACCGTTGACGGCACGGCGGCGAAGAAAAGCATTCTGGTGGATGGCATGACGGTGCAGGAGATGACGGCGGCATACGGCATTACCTACCCGCGCGATGCCTATCATCAGAATCTGGCGTTCAGCAATGTGAAGTTTCGCAACGTGCAGGCGAGCAAAATCACCTTCCTGCATGACAGTCAGTTTACGCACGTCACGTTTGACAACACGGAGCACGCCTGGAATTTTGCGCAGGTGAGCGGTATTACGCTTTCAGACAGCGCGAATAACGAAGTGATAACGGCGGCAGGGAAGGAGACGGTGGTGCGGGAGGCGGCGAAGCAGTAAAAAAAACGGCTCCGTAAGGAGCCGTTTTTTCGTCACGAAGACTTGTCGGCGATTAAGCGCGAACGAAGTCGATGTGAGCCAGTTTTGGCTTGAACGGGTGACGCTGCACCGCCTGAGCCTTAACTTTTTCTTCTTTACCATCAACAACGATGGTCAGAACTTCGCTGTAGAATTCAGCGTTGTTCTGCAGGTTCCACAGCTTGTCGTGATCCAGTTCGATAGCAACCGGAGCTGCTTCGCCACCATAAATGATAGCTGGGAACTTGTTAGCTGCGCGCAGGCGGCGGCTCGCACCCTTACCCTGCTCTTTACGTGCTTCTGCATTAATAGTAAACATTGATAGCTCTCTTAATTAATCCTGCTACAGGCGACCCAGCAGCAGGCAAATGATCTGCTTCACGGATGTGAAAGCGGGCGGCATTATAGCCGCCTATTGCCTTACGGGCAATGAAAACCTCACCTTCAGTTGGCCGTTAAGCGCAGCCGCAGACTGTCCGGATACGGCGAAAAATAACGTTGCGTCAGCAGGTAATCATCCGGGTGCTCGGCCAGGTAGTGCTTCAACAGCGTCAGCGGCGCGAGAATGGGCAGGTGCCCGGCGTGATAGTTGACGATAACGTCGCGAAGCTCCGCACGCTGGCGGTCGTTGAGCTGTTTACGGAAATAGCCCTGAATATGCATCAGCACGTTGGTGTGATTTTTACGTGAAGCAGGGTGGCGCAGAATTGCCATCAGCTTGTCGCGGTAGGCGACAAAAAAGGCCTCCAGGTCCTGCCATTCATGCAGATGAGCGATAAACGGACCAATTTCACGATAGCCCGGCTGGTTATGAGCCAGCAGATGCAGCTTATAGCGGCTATGAAAGGCCAGCAGGGCCTGACGAGTTAATCCCTCGTCCCGCAGCGTATTTAGCTCGTGCAGCGCAAATATCCGCGCTACAAAGTTTTCACGCAGCACCGGGTCGTGTAACCGGCCATCTTCTTCCACTGGCAGCCACGGGTAGCGCGCCTGTAGCGCTGCGGTAAACAGGCCAACGCCTTCCTTCGCGCCGCGATTACCGCGCTCATCGTACAGCCGTACCCGTTCCATCCCGCAGCTTGGGGATTTTGAACAGACAATAAAACCGGCGAAGTGCGCCGCGCCAGGCAGCACCTCCTCGGCAAAATGGTGCATCTTATCGGTGAGGTCGTTATCCAGGTCCTGGCTCATGCGCACGCGGGTATCGCCATTGGCGGTCTTAACCAGGCGCAGCGCAGGGCGCGGCGTAGGCAGGCCAATGCCCATTTCCGGGCAGACGGGTTTGAATGTCACCCAGTCGGCGAGCTCATCCATAATAAATCCCATCCGCTTATGCCCGCCGTCAAAGCGAACGGCAGCACCGGTCAGGCAGCCGCTGATGCCGAGTATCGGTTTGTCGTTCATATTATTGTCCTGTTTGTCGTGGGCCATAGTTCAAGCATAGGTTCTCCCGCTTCTGACCGCGTAGGTTTTTATCCTCTACACTTAACCCATTATTGTCAAAAGGGAGATGTCGCATGAAGCTATGGCCCGTTGTCACCGGTGTCGCTATTTCTCTGGCTCTGGTAGCCTGCCGTTCACCGACGCCGCCAAAAGGGGTGACGCCAATTAGCCACTTTGATGCCAGTCGCTATCTGGGAAAATGGTATGAAATCGCCCGTCTGGATAACCGCTTTGAACGCGGTCTGGAGCAGGTGACCGCGACCTATGGCAAACGCAAGGATGGCGGTATCAGCGTGTTGAACCGCGGGTTTGACCCGGTGCGAGGCGAGTGGAAAGAGAGCGAAGGGAAGGCGTACTTCACCGGCGAGCAGAACGTTGCCGCGCTGAAGGTCTCCTTCTTTGGCCCTTTCTACGGCGGCTATAACGTCATTGCGTTGGATGATGACTACCAGTACGCGCTGGTCAGTGGACCGAACCGCGACTACCTGTGGATTTTATCGCGCACGCCAACGCTGCCGCCGCAGGTACAGCAAAACTATCTGACCATCGCCCGCGGGCTTGGGTTTGCCGTCGACGACTTGCTGTGGGTGAAGCAGACGCGCGGCTAGCGTAGCTCGTTAGCCCGGCGGTAGCGGCCCTCATAGTCGAACACTTTTTCGCGCACCTGCCAGTAGACGCCTTTCTTACGGGCAACGACAAAATCCGGTGCGCGGAGCAGCGCCTGTTGAGCGATAATATCGCCCGGCGTTATCCAGCGCAGCGGTACGCCAGGCGTGCGGGTATGTGGGCGGATAAACAGCTGCTCGAACGCCGTTTTCTGCGCGGGCGTGTGCAGACGGAAGCGCTCACTTACGTCTGCGCCGTCTTCGTCGTAATAGGTGATTTTGAGCCAGCCGCCTTTTTCGTCCATGCCGTCCTGTAACACCATGCCGCTACAGCGCAACACCAGCGCGTCTTTGAGCTTCAGCGCCGCTTTAAGCATATCGTCGGGGTCAACCAGCACCGTGTCGCACTCCCGACAGCGGCGGGCGGCGATATCATTTTCGGCATTACACTGCGGGCAGTTTTTAAAGCGGAAGCGGTAGTCGCACTGCTCGCGATGGCCTTCATCATCCTCCAGCCAGCCCTGACAGCGTCGGCCAAAGTGCTCAATGATGGTGCCGTCGGTGGTGGTTTTCCCCCAGAAGGTATTGGCAAATCCGCAGCCGGGGCAGAAGACCTGCACCGGCACGTTATCGCTCTTGCCTTTTGGCGAACCCACTTCCGGCGTGTAGAGGTCGTGCGGGTTTCCGGCGTAGTCGAGAATAAGACAGTCCGTTTTCCCCGGCGCCAGACGCAGGCCGCGGCCCACAATTTGTTGATACAGGCTGATGGACTCCGTCGGGCGCAGAATCGCAATCAGGTCGACGTGCGGGGCATCGAAACCGGTGGTCAGGACGGCGACGTTAACCAGATAACGGAACTGCTGATTTTTAAAGGCCTCAATCAGTTCATCGCGCTGTGGGCCGGGGGTTTCACCGGTAATCAGCGCGGCGTCATCGGCGGGTAGCAGGCCGGTAATTTCACGGGCGTGCTCGACGGTGGCGGCAAAAATCATCACCCCTTTGCGCGTCTGCGCGAACTCCTCAATCTGGCTGATGATATGCGGCGTAATACGCTGTTGCTGCTTGAGTTCACGGTTGAGGTCAGACTCACTAAATAACCCGTTGCTGTTGGCCTGCAGGCGGCTGAAATCGTACTGCACCACGGGCATATCCAGCCGTTCTGGCGGCGTCAGGTAGCCGTGCTTAATCATGTAGCGCAGCGGTAACTCATAGATGCAGTCGCGGAACAGCGCTTTCTCGTCGCCGCGCACCATGCCGTGGTAGTGGAACTGGTAAATCCAGCCTTTGCCCAGACGGAAGGGCGTGGCCGTGAGGCCAAGTAGGCGGATGTGAGGGTTCACTTTTCCCAGATGAGTGAGGATTTGCTGGTACTGGCTGTCGTCGTCATCGCTGATGCGGTGGCACTCATCAACAATCAGCAACGAAAACTCGCCCTGGAAATGGTCAAGATTCCGCGCCACAGACTGTACGCTGCCGAAGACCACCTTGCCGTGGCTCTCTTTACGCTTCAGCCCGGCAGCATAAATATCGGCCTCCAGCCCCAGCGCGCAGTATTTCGCGTGGTTCTGGGCAACCAGCTCTTTGACGTGCGCCAGCACCAGCACGCTACCACGCGCCAGCCGTGCCAGCTCGGCGATAACCAGGCTTTTCCCGGCGCCGGTGGGCAAAACGATCACCGCAGGTTGGGTATGACGACGGAAGTAGGTCAGGGTCGCGTCAACCGCTTCCTGCTGATAGGGGCGAAGTGTAAAAGTCATTGGCGTGATGATTGTCCTTAATAGCCAAATAGTATGCCATGAATCTTTTCACTTGAGTGGGATAACAAGCCCGTTATACTTACAGATTGTTATACTCGTCGTCTTTCCCGTTATCGGTGTTTTTTGCCCGATGGCTGGATATCCAACGAGTCGATTACCCCATTTTTCGGACGTTTCGTCCGGCACCCGGCACTATTACAGGCTAAAAATACTTCATGCGACTTGATAAGTTTATCGCTCAGCAACTCGGCGTCAGCCGTGCTATTGCCGGGCGTTTGATCCGCGGCCACCACGTGACCATCGATGACGAAGTGGTGCGTGACACCGCATTTAAACTGCTACCAGAACACGCCGTAGCCTACGAAGGCAACACGCTGACCCAGCAGAATGGCCCGCGTTATTTCATGCTGAACAAGCCGCAGGGTTATGTTTGCTCCACCGAAGACCCGGATCACCCAACGGTGCTCTATTTTCTGGATGAGCCCGTGGCCTATAAGCTGCATGCCGCAGGGCGTTTAGACATTGATACCACCGGTCTGGTGCTGATGACCGATGATGGTCAGTGGTCTCACCGCATCACCTCACCGCGCCATCATTGCGAAAAAACCTACCTGGTGACGCTGGAAAACCCGCTGAGTGCAGACACTGCTGAACAGTTCGCAAAAGGCGTACAGCTGCACAACGAGA
Organism: uncultured Kluyvera sp.; assembly: GCF_902485085.1. Classification (NCBI taxonomy): domain Bacteria; kingdom Pseudomonadati; phylum Pseudomonadota; class Gammaproteobacteria; order Enterobacterales; family Enterobacteriaceae; genus Kluyvera; species uncultured Kluyvera sp. The sequence goes on along the minus strand of NZ_CABTJS010000002.1, from coordinate 54,619 downwards.
AAGATCTCACCAAGCCTGCCGTGCTGGAACAGATTACGCCGACCGAAGTGCGTCTGACCATCAGCGAAGGCCGTTATCATCAGGTGAAACGCATGTTTGCCGCCGTGGGTAACCGCGTGGTTGGGCTGCATCGCGAACGCATCGGTGAGATTGCGCTCGACCCTACACTGGAACCGGGCGAATACCGTCCGTTAACGGAAGAAGAAATTGCCAGCGTTGGCGCGCCTGAGCGCTAACCAATAACCGAGGTAGATTGTGACGTCCAGGCCGCGCTCGTCGTTAAAAATTGTGTTTATTCTTGGCCTCCTGGCCATGTTAATGCCGTTATCGATCGATATGTACCTTCCGGCGCTGCCGGTCATTTCGGAACAGTTTGGCGTGCCGGCAGGCAGCGCGCAGATGACCCTGAGCACCTATATTCTGGGGTTTGCGCTGGGTCAGCTGTTGTATGGTCCGATGGCGGATAGCCTCGGACGTAAGCCGGTTATTCTGGGCGGAACGCTTATCTTTGCGGCGGCGGCGGTGGCCTGTGCCCTGGCGCCGACCATCGATTATTTGATTGTCACGCGTTTCTTCCACGGCCTGGCGGCTGCGGCGGCAAGCGTGGTTATCAACGCTCTGATGCGCGATATCTACCCAAAGGAAGAGTTCTCCCGCATGATGTCGTTTGTCATGCTGGTGACCACCATTGCCCCATTGGTGGCGCCGATGGTGGGTGGCGCGGTGTTGGTCTGGTTTAGCTGGCACGCGATCTTCTGGATCCTGGCGGCAGCGGCGCTGCTTGCTTCAGCCGCGATCTGCTTCTTTATTGATGAAACGCTGCCGGTAGAAAAACGTCAGCCGTTTCGTCTGAGCACCACGCTTGGCAATTTTGCGTCGCTGTTTCGTCACAAGCGTGTGCTTTCTTACATGCTGGCCAGCGGTTTCAGCTTTGCCGCGATGTTCTCGTTCCTGAGCGCCGGTCCGTTTGTGTACATCGAGCTTAACCACGTGTCGCCGCAGCACTTCGGTTATTACTTCGCGCTGAACATTGTGTTCCTCTTTATTACCACCACCATTAACAGCCGCTTTGTCCGTCGAGTCGGGGCGCTGTGGATGTTCCGTGCCGGGCTGACGGTGCAGTTTGTCATGGCAATCTGGATGGTGGTTTGCGCGCTATTGGACGTTGGCTTCTGGTCGCTGGTGCTGGGCATTGCGGTGTTTGTTGGCTGCGTGTCGATGGTGTCTTCTAATGCGATGGCGGTGATCCTCGACGAGTTCCCGCACATGGCGGGGACAGCATCTTCGCTGGCAGGGACGTTCCGCTTCGGCATCGGAGCCATTATTGGCGCGCTGTTGTCGTTTGCGACCTTTACCACCGCTTGGCCGATGCTGATTTCCATCGCGTTCTGCGCGACCTGCTCAATGCTCTTCTACCTCTACGCCAGTAGACCCCGCAAAACCGTACGCAGAATATAATGCGGTAGGCCGGATGGCGCTGCGCCAATCCGGCCTACTACCCACTATTCATCCGCGTAAAAACGCGCACTAATCATCCTTTCGGAGGGCGAAATGCGCGCCTTTGTTGATACACATCAACAGAAATTGCATTCCTGATAGGGCGCAATGTTTCTTTTATGTAAAATCCATTTATGTAAATAGTCACATTGTTGTAGATAAAAAGGTTGCGTTAGATCACAGATACGGGTACATATAGCGCGAAAACGCATCAGTGCACCGAACTATGTCGTAAGAAGAATGTTGAATGATGGCGTTTTTTTTCTGGATGCAGGACGATTTGTCAACAATGTGTTAATATGGATGTGAAATAATTGTGAAGCAGTTGCTTCCGGGGAAAAGAACGTAATGACATTACAGCTATCTATCGTACATCGACTGCCGCAGGACTATCGTTGGTCTGCGGGTTTTGCAGGTTCGAAAGTTGAACCGATTCCGCAAAATGATGCGTCCAGCGACAATACGCTGGTGGCGCTCAAATTGCTGAGCCCGGACGGCGATAGCGCCTGGCCGGTGATGCATTCCCTTAGCCAGGCGTTAACCGATATCTCCGTTGATTGCTCGGTGCTTGAGTGCGAAGGGGAGCCGTGCCTGTTTGTGAAACGTCAGGACGAGTTTGCAGCGACCTGTCGCCTGAAAAATTTTGGCGTTGCTATCGCCGAGCCGTTTTCAGGTAACAACCCATTCTAATCGTCAGCTCAGAGCAATGAGCTGACGCGTGTATTCCTGCTGCGGTGCTGAAAAGACGCGCCTGCATTCTCCCTGCTCGACCACTTCTCCCTGACGTAATACCATCACCTGGTGGCACAACGAACGCACAACGTGCAGATCGTGGCTGATAAAGATATAGGTCAGCTGATGCTTTTCCTGTAATGCTTTAAGCAGCGTCAGAATTTGCGCCTGAACGGTGCGGTCGAGCGAAGACGTGGGTTCGTCCAGCACGATGAGTTCAGGCTGTAGGATGAGCGCCCGCGCGATAGCGATACGCTGCCGCTGGCCGCCGGAAAAGGCTGACGGGTAGCGCTGTCGGGTTTCGGGATCGAGTCCCACTTCACTCATCGCGTCAATCACCTTCTGTTCGCGTTCCGCAGCGTTCAGCGAAGGGTGATGTACCCGCAACCCTTCTTCGATAATTTGCTGTGCGGTCAGCCGTGGGTTGAGCGACGAGTTGGGATCCTGGAATACCACCTGGATGCGATGACGCAGCGGCAGCATCTGCTGACGGCTACGCCCCTGAATCACCTCGCCGGCAAAGCGAATATCGCCCTCAGAGCCGATAAGGCGCAGCAGCGCCAGCCCGGTAGTGCTCTTACCGGAACCGGATTCACCGACCAATCCCAGCGTTTCGCCTTTGCGCAGCGTAAAGCTCAGACTGTTAACCACCTTATTGTGGCTGACGACCCGCCGCAGAATGCCCTTGCGGATAGGAAACGCGACGCTGAGCTGGTTGACCTCAAGCAACGGCACGGCGTCCGGCGGCAAAGGCACCGGGTCGCCTGCGGGCTCGCTGTCCAGCAGTTTACGGGTGTAAGGATGCTGCGGTGCGGCGAAAAGCGCGGTGGCGTTGTTCTGCTCTACGCAGCGTCCCTGCTGCATGACCGCCACCCGGTCGGCCAGCTTGCGAACGATACTGAGGTTATGGGTGATAAACAGCAGCCCCATATTGAGTTCGGTACGCAGCTCTCGCAGCAGCTGCAGGATTTGCGCCTGCACCGACACATCGAGCGCCGTGGTGGGCTCATCGGCAATCAAGAGCTCCGGGCGAGTCAGTAGCGCCATGGCGATCATCACGCGCTGGCGCTCGCCGCCAGAGAGCTGATGCGGATAGTCAGCCAGCCGTTTAGCCGCGTTGCGAATGCCCACGCGGTCCAGACAGTCGAGGATCTCCCCGCGCGCGGCCTCTTTACGCATTCCCCGGTGCAAGGAGAGCACTTCATAAAGTTGCTTTTCCAGATTATGCAGCGGGTTCAGCGACACCATGGGCTCCTGGAAAATCATCGCAATGCGGTTTCCGCGCACGCTGCGCAGCGTCTGCGGGCTGGCGTGCAGCAATGATTCCCCGGCAAAGCGGATATCGCCGGTAGGGTAGCTGACCGGCGGCTCTGGAAGCAGGCGAAGAATCGACAGTGCCGAAACGCTTTTCCCCGAACCGGACTCTCCAACCAGCGCCAGCGTCTCACCGGCATTCAGTGACAGCGATAGCCCATCAACGACGGTGGTAGTGACGCCCTGCTGGTGAAAGGCAATAGAGAGGTTGTCGATTTCCAGAAGTGGTTTCTGCATCTTATACCGCCTTAGAAGGGTCGAAGGCGTCGCGCACCGCCTCACCGATGAAAATCAGCAGTGAGAGCAGCACGGCGACGCAGAGAAACGCGGCGATCCCAAGCCAGGGGGCCTGCAGGTTGTTCTTGCCCTGTAGCAGCAGTTCACCGAGCGACGGCGAGCCCAGCGGCAGACCAAAGCCCAGGAAGTCGAGAGAGGTGAGGGTGGTAATCGAACTGCACAGAATAAACGGAATAAAGGTCAGCGTCGCCACCATCGCGTTGGGCAGCATATGGCGCAGGATAATACTGCGGTCGCCCACGCCAAGCGCCTGCGCAGCGCGAATATAGTCGTAGTTACGGGTACGTAAGAATTCAGCGCGTACTACGCCAACCAGCGACATCCAACCGAACAGCACGGTAATCGCCAGCAGCCACCAGAAATTAGGCTGTACGACGCTTGAAAGCAGGATAATCAAAAACAGCGTTGGCATGCCCGACCACACTTCGATAAAGCGCTGGCCCCAGAGATCGATACGCCCGCCGTAGTAGCCTTGGACCGCGCCGACAATAACGCCCATCACGCTGGAACAGATGGTCAGGATCAGACCGAAGAGCAGCGAGATGCGGGTGCCATAGAGAATACGCGCCAGCACGTCACGACCATTAGCATCGGTGCCGAGCCAGTTTTGCCGCGACGGCGGGGAAGGGAAGGGGACATCGGTGCTGAAGTTAATGCTGCTGGCACCGAAGCGAATAGGGGTCCACAGCACCCAGCCGGTTTTTTCCAGCCGCTGCTGAAGCCACGGATCCTGATAATCCGCGGCGGTAGCGAATTCTCCGCCGAAGGTTTTTTCGCTGTAGTTTTTGACCACCGGAACATACAGGCTGCCCTGGTAGCTCACCAGCAGCGGGCGGTCGTTGGCGATAAGCTCTGCGCCCAGGCTACAGATAAAAATAACCAGGAAAATCCACAGCGACCAGTAGCCGCGACGGTTGTGGCAAAAACGTGCCCAGCGGGCTTGATTGACGGCGTTTAGCGTCATCGTTAGCGGCCCTCAAAATCAATGCGTGGGTCTACCAGCGTGTAGCTGATATCGCTGACGATGTTCATCAGCAGGCCAATCAGGGTGAAAATATAAAGCGTGCCGAACATCACCGGGTAGTCGCGCGACACGGTCGCTTCGTAGCCGAGCAGCCCCAGACCGTTCAGCGAGAACATCACCTCGATAAGCAGCGAGCCGGTAAAGAACATGCTGATAAACGTGGCGGGGAAGCCCGCTATCACCAGCAGCATGGCGTTACGAAAGATATGCTTCCAGAGGATCTGTTTTTCCCCCACCCCTTTTGCTCGTGCGGTGACCACGTACTGCTTGCGGATTTCATCGAGAAACGAGTTTTTGGTCAGCATGGTCAGCGCGGCAAAACCGCCGATGACCGTGGCCAGCACCGGCAGGGTGATATGCCAAAGGTAATCGGTGATTTTCTGGTACCACGGCAGGGTGTCAAAGTTGGCAGACACCAGCCCGCGCAGTGGGAAGATGTCGTAATAGCTGCCGCCAGCGAAGAAGACGATGAGCACGATCGCGAACAGAAATGCCGGGATGGCATAGCCAATAATAATGCCCGTGCTGCTCCAGATATCAAAACGGCTGCCGTTGTACACCGCTTTGCGAATGCCCAGCGGAATCGAAACCAGATAGATAATTAACGTACTCCAGAGCCCCAGCGTAATAGAAACGGGAAGGCTCTCTTTCATGAGCTGCATGACTGAGGCGTTGCGAAACAAGCTATTGCCAAAATCAAAGCGCAGATAGTCGCCCAGCATTTTGAAATAGCGCTCGTGCAGCGGTTTATCGAAGCCGTAGCGATGGGTGATCTCGGCGATGACCTCAGGGTCAAGCCCGCGTCCGCCGCGATACTGACTTTCCGCAATATTGCCCACGCCCGCGCGCGCCTGCGTGCGCTCCATACCGCCGCCGGGTAATCCCCCCTGATGGCCGAACTCAACCGCCGCAATAGCCTGGTCAACCGGGCCGCCTGGCGCTATCTGCACGATAAAAAAGTTGAGCGTGATAATGGCCCACAGCGTGGGGATGATAAGCAGTAGTCGACGAATCAGATAGGCGCCCATGTTCTCTCCTTAGCGTCGGGAAGCGGGTAACTTCGCCGCTTTGTTCACGTTGTACCACCATGTGTCGAAGCCGGGCGCGTCCGTGCCGGAGGCATAAAGCGGGTGTACGCTGGGGTAGGAAAACTTATCCCAATAGGCCGTTCGGCTGCCGGACATATACCACATCGGCAGCATGTAATAGTTCCAGGTAAGCACCCGGTCGAGGGCGCGTCCTAGCGGCAGCAGTTTCTGCTTGTTACCCTGCCAGCGGATTATCTGGTTAATCAGGCTGTCGATGGCCGGACTAGCCACGCCGGGCGAGTTGTAGGAGGAGTTAATGTATTCTGATGACCAGGATATTTGCAGGTCTGAGCTTGGCCACGGCATTGCCCGCCACAGGCGCGGCATCATGTCATAGTCGCGCTTACGCATGCGATTGGTAATCTGTGAAATATCGACCTGACGGATATCCATTGTCACGCCCAGACGCTGTAGATTGCGCTGGAAGGGCATTACCCACTGATCGTTACCGCCAGAGGGGAGTAGCAGCTCAAAGCGCAGCGGCTGGCCGGTTTTCGCATTCACCCGCTGCTGGCCCTTCAGCACCCAGCCGGCATCGGTAAGCAGATTGCCCGCTTTCAACAGGTTGTCGCGGTCAAAACCGTGGCCGTCAGAAGTGGTGGGTTGATAAATCGAGGTAAAGACTTCTGGCGGCAGCTCGCTTTTTAGCGGTGCCAGCAGCGTCAGCTCATCGGCGTCAGGATAGCCGCGTGCGGCGTATTCGGTATTCTGGAAATAGCTGTTAGCACGGCTGTAGGCGTTGTAAAACAGTGCCTTGTTCATCCATTCAAAATCAAAGGCCATGCTGACCGCCTCCCGCACCCGTCGGTCTGTAAAGACCGGACGCTGGATGTTAAAGGCCAGCCAGCGCGTGTCCTGCGCGGCATTGTTCTTCTGTTCATCCTTAACGATATAGCCGCTGGCGAAGTTTTTGCCGATATAGCGCGTGGCCCAGTTTTTGGCGCTGCTCTCGGTGCGCACGTCGTAAGCTCCGGCTTTGAAAGCTTCAAAGGCCACGTTGTCGTCGAGGTAGTAGTCGTAGCGAATGGTGTCGAAATTCCAACGTCCACGGTTTACCGGCAGGTCTGCGCCCCAGTAATCTTTGACGCGCTGGTAGACGATGTATTGCCCCATACGCCAGTCGCTGATGCGATAAGGGCCACTGGCCAGCGGTGGCGTGCTGAGCGGCTCGCTAAGGTTATGATCCTTCCAGAACTTCTCCGGCAAGATAGGCAAAGTAAAGAGGCTCAGCATATCCTCTTTACCCGGCTTCGCGAGTTCAATGCGCACCGTCAGCGGGGCGATAGCCTTTACGGTCGTGCCTTTATAGACCAGACGAAACTGCGGCACGCCTTCGGTCATAAACTTATTGAAGGTGAAGGCGACATCGCGGGCGGTAATCGGGCTGCCGTCGTGAAAACGGGCGCGTGGGTTGATGGTGAGCTCTACCCAGGAGTAGTCGTCGGCATAGCGTGCCCGGTCGGCAACGAGCGGGTAGTAGCTGCCCGGTTCGTCATCGGAAGTGGTGAACAAAGCGTCATACAGAGAATCGGTGCGAACGGCCGCATTTCCCCGCAGCGCAAAGCGGTTAAAGTTATCGAAGGTGCCAAGCGCGGCAAGCGTGACGCTACCGCCTTTTGGTGCCGCAGGGTTGACGTAGTCAAAATGGTTGAAATCGACGGCGTATTTGGGCTCACCGATAACCGCAAAGGCGTAGCTCTCTTTGATGGTCTGTGCCTGCAACGACAGGCTGAACAGCATCAGCAGGGGCAAAAAGACGCGCGCTACGATCACGATAAGGCTACCCCGCATGGAAAAGTATTGATTGAAAACGGCTTTTATCCCTGAATCTTAAATGACCTTGCTTAACTTGTGAAATACTTTGCCGGCTTACGATATTCCTCAATCAGCTGTTGTAGCGTGAGCGGGCGGCTTATCAGGTAGCCTTGCAGGTAGTCGACGCCGTGATCGCGCAGCCAGGCCGCCTGTTCTTCAGTTTCAACGCCTTCGGCCACGGTGACCAGATTAAGACGATGGGTCAGCGTGAGTACGGCATCCAGCACCGGCGAAGTAATCGTCTCACGGCCGATGGCGTTGACAAAACCACGGTCGATTTTGAGGTAGTCGAGGGTAAAGCGTTCAAGATAGATAAGCGCGCTGTGCCCAGTGCCGAAATCATCAATAGCGATCTCAATACCTTCGCCACGCAGCCAGGCAAACAGGTTCATAGCCCGCTCCTGATTCAGCATGTCGCGCTCCGTTATCTCCAGCACCACCTGGAAATAGTTATCCGGCAGGCTTGCCGCCAGCTGGCGGATATCGTGCTGGAAACTCTCGGCGTGCAGATGGCTGGGCGCGATGTTGATACCGAGCTTAGCACCCGGCGGCAGAAGGTCTTTCAGCATCGGCGCATCGCGGGCAATCAGTTCGAATAGATGGTGGGTGAGGGGAACAATTAAATCCTGCGCTTCTGCGTAGCTGATGAACGCATCGGGCGGAATATTCCCGACCGTTGGATGCGACCAGCGCATGAGCGCCTCTACGCCTGTAATCTGGCGGTTTTTCGCGTCCACGACCGGCTGATAAACCACATAGAACTGTCGATGTTTAATCGCGGCAAGGATCTCTTTTCCCGGACGTGAGCGGATCGCCAGAATGTAGAGGCAGAGCAGGCCGCCAAGCAGGCCACACGTCAACCCGAGCAGGAGAGAATAGAGCGAGTTATCGGTGCCGAGCGCATTGCTATAGAGATAGACCTCCAGCGGGACACCTTTGATCTTCACGTGGCGAACGGCGGTGTCGGGGATCTGGTCGAGCGTAAGCGGTTTGCTACTGAAAGTGGAAATAGCCGTTTTGCCGTTGACGACCAGCGCGACGCCATTATAGGGACTCTGCTTTGAGGAATAGAGCACCCAGGGCATCAGGTTGGCGTTAATGGAGGCAAAGATGCCGCGGTTTTCCAGCAGCGGGCTTTTGACCCACAGCACGAAAGCCGGGGTGGTCGGCATCATTGGCGTGCCGGAGACGATCCCCATCACATGCGATTTGGTCAGATCGAGATCCGGCACTAGCTCCTTGAGCCCCAGTGACATCGGGCCGGTAGCGGAGGAACAGTAGGCAATATTATCTTTAACCAGGAGAAAGGCGCGTACGTTCATGCTGAACGCCGCGCGTGCGGTGAGTTCCGAAGAGACTGCTTGGCAGGAGTCCATCGTGAGCGGTTGCAGGGAGTCGATAGTGACCAGTATCTGATTAAAGTAGTTGTCCAGATAACTTTGCAGGCTGGAGATGGTGTTATCGAACTGGGCCGCACGACGATGATGAAAAATAGAATACTGTGCCAATCCCGCTGCAAGGGCAATGAGCAGGCCGACGACAACGCTAGTCAGAACAATGCGGCGATTAATTAATGAGTGACGAGTAAACATGCAACTTCTCTATGCTACGGAACTCTAAAGAAAAGAATACTGATTAAGCATAAAAAAAGCACTGCCGAAGCAGTGCTTTTTTTATGCTTACCGTCAGCCAAGGGAAACCGACGGTAAACGGCATTACGAACGACTCAGGACACGGCGAGCTTCGTTGTAACGTTTATTCCAGTACGGTTCGTTCATGCTGGAAATGGTCACACCACTGCTGGTGGAAGCATGAACAAACTGGTTGTTGCCGATGTAGATGCCTACATGGCGGCCGGTAGAGCCGGCACGGAACAACACTAAATCACCGGTTCGGAGCTGACTGCGTTTAACGGATTTGCCCGTTTCCTGCTGCTCCCAGGTGGAGCGCGGCAGCTCTAAGCCAAACTGTTCGCGGAAGGTACGCTGCACAAAGCTGGAGCAGTCGATACCGCGCTTGGTGTCGCCGCCTAAGCGGTAACGAACACCTTTCCATCCTGCGTATTGATCCATCAGACGGGATTTAACGTCGAGGTTACGCACCATGGTTTCAAATTCATCCTGAGAGGCTTGCAGTGACGAGGCATCTTCGGTGCCCACTGCATGCGTCTCAGAATGCATGTTCTTAGCGGTGTTACTCGTGGAACTACAGGCAGAAAGCAGAACCGCAACTGCTACTGCTGGAATCGCTCGCAAGATATATCTCAAAATCGGCTGAGATTTGACCATTTTCGTTGTTTTCCCTTGAAGTCCTTAACGATGGAGTCGTTATAAAAAATGCCAAACGCGTCTGAGACTAAATACACGCAATCAATGAGACAATTCTTTGAATTCAGTTTTGTGGCATAGCGCACAAAGTTTTATTTGAGAACCGAATAATTGCACTTTGAAACGACAAACGCGAATGAGATTACCTTAACGAAAGCGGCATTGCGAGCGCTTTTGGCCGATTTTTTATAAGAAATAGTGATACACAAAGTTAAAAAATGTGAATGGGCAAAATTACGGCATTTATGAATAAAAAATGGGCAACTCATTCATTATCAAAATGAATATTGTGACGAGAAGATGACCGTTGCGGTAAGCGATTAAAAAAAGAAAAAGAGGGTGCATACCCTCTTTCTGGAATATCAGATGAATTGGTTATTTATTGCGCCGATTTTGCTTTGGTCAAATTGGGCAAATTTCGCTCGAACAAGGCAATCACGTTATCGCTTAATGACGTCATCAGAACCCATGGTGCACCAATCAGTACTGCGGTTAACGAGCCGACGGCAATATCGGTGAACCAGTGAGCGCCAATCATCACGCGTGGGAAGGCAAAAACCACAAAAATGACCAGCGAAATAAGAAACGCGTTACGGCCGAAATAGCGCCACATGAAGGTCGCGAATATCAACAGCATCATTCCGTGGTCGCCCGGGAAACTGTCCCGAGAGCCGTCTTTGGTTGAGAAGTCGATAAAGTCGCTAACGCGGTGTACGCCGGGCACAGAGAGTGACGGGCTACTGCGGGTCACCGGCATAAGATGCTGCGCCAACTGGTTAATGATCACCGCTGCCAGCAGCATCACCAGGCCAATAATCACAATACGACGACGACCTGCCGTCGTTTCTTTCAGCCAGAAGCTCAGCATCAGGCAGCCCATTGCCAGCAGCGAGCAGCCGTCGAACGCGCGGTTATTAATAATGGCTAAGAACCAGGCGTAGCCCAGATTATCTGCGTTTAAACCCTGGTTAAAGGCGTGAAAAATAGCGAGGTCAGCCACGGACCAGAATCCATGGTTGGCTGGCAGAAACCAGGAGAGAAATAACGCCACACCGGCGGCGTTAAGGAGAAGAATCAGGGGAAAACGTGTACGCATCTTAGTCATCATAGCAATTAGTTTCAGCTGAAACCTTAGCGGTTTCACCCTAAACGAAGTTTCAACAGCGCCGTTTGTAGTGGGTTCCAGTCGGTTTGTACATCGTTTATCAGTTCAATACGGCTGTCTGGTGGTGCAACATTCTGCGTTTCAATGTGCAGGTCCGCGCCCTGGCGGTTAATACGGACCAGCCCCTCAGGAATGCGCATTACCGCCTTCAAACGAGTGACTGGCGCCAGACGCGCCCATTCCAGCAGGCCAATGGTGTCAAATTCGGTGTCGGCATCAAATATCCAGCCGCAGGCAAAGTAGCCTTGTCCCTCATTGACGCTTCGGCGCCAGCGCTGGTGCTCTGGCAGGCTTAACGCGCCAAGTCCCTTATTTGATGGGTGAGAGTGTGAATGCGCGGCGCTGGCTTTCAGTTCTACGGTGTTGCTGCGGGGCATATCCAGCAGGGTAATATTAATGTTGCCCTGGGTGGCTTCAACATGCAGACGCTCGGCGCCATTCTGTTGCCACCAATGGGTCATCGCCTGCTGGCTTCCCGGCGTTGCGCGGTCTGCCTTGTTGCTGACGATAATATCGGCCGCCGCGAGCTGATCGCGGAAGTTTTCGTTGGTGGCGATTTTTTCGTCCAATAACTGACGCGGGTCCATTATGCACAGGGTGGCGCGCAGGTCTATCCAAGGCTCGTAGACCGGAGCAGTGAGCAAATCGAGGATCTGTTTCGGGTGGCCGAGACCGGTAGGCTCAATCAGCAAACGGTCGGGTTTTCCCTGACGCAGCAGCGTATTCAAACCCACCTGCATCGGCAGGCCGTTCACGCAGCACATGCAGCCGCCGGGGATCTCTTTTAGCAGCGCACCGCTGTCCGCCAGCAGAGCACCATCAATGCCGACTTCGCCAAACTCATTGACCAGCACGGCCCATTTTTCGTCGGTGGGTTTATTAGCGAGCAGATGGAGAATTGAAGTGGTTTTCCCGCTGCCGAGAAAGCCGGTGATCAGATTGGTTTTAGTCACGAAAACTCCGCCGAGGACACAGTGATAGTGTTAACTGGATCACTTTATCCTGGCGAAGCAGCGTCAAAAAGAGAAGTGTTAAGGTGGACCAATCCACTGTTAGTCCGCAAAACAGCAGAAAATGCTAACTATTGAGCGCGGTCAGCACGGCCTGGCGTGCGCCCTGATGAACCAGATTTTGCCAGGCTTGCTGGACCGCCGCGACAAACTGCGGATTGGCCGGTAAATCGCTGCTGAAGATTTCTTGCAGCGTCAGCAGCGCTGCAACGCGGTTCTCATCAGTGCTGTTATCCACAATACCGCGGATTTTTTCCGCCAGCGGGTCACGCACGTCAATCGGTTGACCAGCATCATCGACCCCGCTCACGTAACGCATCCAGCCTGCCACGGCTAACGCCAGCAGCGGCCAGCGGCTGCCATTTTTGAGATGAATGCGAATGCCGTCAAGCAGGCGCTGTGGCAGCTTCTGGCTACCGTCCATCGCAATCTGCCAGGTACGGTGCTGTAGCGCCGGGTTGCTGAAGCGGTCGATAAGGCTGTCAGCATACGCGCCGAGGTCCACATCGGTAATCCGCAGCGTAGGAGCCTGTTCGGCCATCATCAGATGACGTGCGGCACGGCGGTAGGATTCATCCTGCATACAGTCGCTGATGTGCGCATAACCGGCAAGATAACCGAGGTAGGCAAGGAAGGAATGGCTACCGTTGAGCATACGCAGTTTCATCTCTTCCCACGGCAGCACGTCACTCACCATCTGTGCCCCGACGCTGCCCCAGTCAGGGCGTCCGGCAACAAAGTTGTCTTCAATCACCCATTGAATAAACGGTTCGCAGCTGATGGCGCACGGGTCTACTACGCCTAATTCCTGGCTGATTTCTGCCAGCGACGCTTCGGTTGCCGCGGGCACGATACGGTCGACCATGGTGCCTGGGAAGCTGACATGTTCAGCAATCCAGCTCGCAAGCGCGGGGTCACGGCGGGTAGCCATGTCCAGCACGGCGTTTTTCACTACGTGGCCGTTATCAGGGATATTGTCACAGGAGAGAACGGTAAAGGCAGGTAGTCCACGATCACGGCGGCGGTGCAGTGCTTCTACGAGAATGCCTGGTGCAGAGTGCGGTTCGGTTGGATGTTCAAGATCGTGGACGATCCGCGGCTGGGTAAAGTCCAGATGGCCAGTCGCCGGATCGATGCAGTAGCCTTTTTCGGTGATCGTCAGTGAGACGATCGCCACCTGAGGCTCACAGAATTTTTCGATGATGGCGGCAAGCGAGTCGAGCTTAGCGTTCAGGCATTCGTGAACCGCGCCAATCACGATCGGCTGGTTGCCCGCAGCGCTCTTTTCCATCACCGTAAATAGGTGATCCTGCTGACGAAGCTGGCTCATCAGCACATCGCCGCTGAAAAGGCTGATTTCACAAATTCCCCAATCGCCACCGTGCTGGTTCAGCACCCGGTTGGTTAGCAGCGCCTGGTGGGCGCGGTGGAAGGCACCAAAACCAAAATGCACAATCCGCGAACGTAGCTGTTGTCTATCATATTGAGGTAACTGCACGTGGGCGGGGAGGGCAATTGAGGCGATTGTATTCATTGTTCACACATCCGATTAACGATTAATTAACGTTTGCAGTGTAAAGTTATATGACAGCAAATTAAATTGGTATGCCGTATTTATCGCGTTAATGTGAGCTTGATCAATCAATCCCAGCGGATTTATTGACGCTCATAAATAAACATGTATGGTAGTCGTCATTAACAGCGATTTTATTGGTATAACAACTTTAGAGGGTTGAGCAATGGAACAAACCTGGCGTTGGTACGGTCCGAACGATCCGGTATCTCTTGATGATGTGCGTCAGGCTGGCGCGACGGGCGTCGTAACGGCATTGCACCACATTCCAAACGGTCAGGTATGGCCGGTTGAAGAAATTAAACAGCGCAAAGCGATGCTGGCTGAAAAAGGCCTGACCTGGTCCGTTGTTGAAAGTATCCCGGTTCACGAAGACATTAAAACCGGCTCCGGTGAATACAAAACCTGGATTGCTAATTACCAGCAGAGCATCCGAAACCTGGCTGAATGTGGCATTGACACCGTCTGCTACAACTTTATGCCTATCCTCGATTGGACGCGTACCGACCTCGAGTACACGCTGGAGGATGGTTCTAAAGCCCTGCGCTTTGATCAGATTGCGTTCGCCGCGTTTGAACTGCATATCCTGAAGCGTGAAGGCGCGCAGGCGGATTACACCGCTGAAGAGCAGCGTCAGGCGCAGGAATATTTCAAGGCGATGACCGAAGCGGAAGTCACCAAGCTGACTCGCAACATCATTGCTGGCCTGCCGGGTGCGGAAGAGGGTTATACCCTGGATCAGTTCCGTGCGCGCCTCGCGGAATACGACCACATCAGCAAAGAAAATCTGCGTGAAAATATGGCCGTCTTCCTGCGCGCCATCGTGCCGGTTGCTGAAGAAGTTGGCGTGCGCCTTGCCGTTCACCCGGACGATCCACCGCGCCCAATCCTTGGCCTGCCGCGTATCGTTTCTACCATCGAAGATATGCAGTGGCTGAAAGAGACCGTCGATAGCATCAACAACGGTTTCACCATGTGTACCGGTTCTTACGGCGTGCGTGCGGATAACGATCTGGTGAAAATGATTGAGACCTTCGGCGACCGTATCCACTTCACGCACCTGCGTTCTACCTGCCGTGAAGGGAACCCAAAAACCTTCCACGAAGCCGCTCACCTGCAGGGCGACGTGAACATGGTAGCGGTGGTTGATGCCATCCTGACCGAAGAACAGCGTCGTAAGAAAGCGGGCGATCTGCGTCCTATTCCAATGCGTCCTGACCACGGTCACCAGATGCTGGACGACCTGAAGAAGAAAACCAACCCGGGCTACTCGGCGATTGGTCGTCTGAAAGGTCTGGCGGAAGTACGCGGCGTCGAGCTGGCGCTGAAAATGACTAAGTTCCGCGATCTGCTGTAATTCGTTATTTCCCGAAATAAAAAAGGGCAGCCAAAACGGCTGCCCTTTTTGTTTGCACTATCGAGTAGGCCTGATAAGCGAAGCGCCATCAGGCAGAACGATGCACATTGCCTGATACAGATTAGTCCGCACGGCCCATATAGCGTTTTTCTTCGATATGAACGCGGATTTTCTCGCCGGTAGTCAGGTATTCAGGAACCTGCACAACCAGACCGGTGGTCAGCGTTGCTGGCTTGGTACGGGAGCTTGCAGATGCGCCTTTGATACCTGGAGCCGTTTCCACGATTTCCAGATCCACCGTCTGCGGCAGTTCCAGCGCCAGAACCCGGCCGTCCCACAGCAGAACCTGCATTTCCGGCATACCGCCTTCAGGAATGAACTGCAGCTCTTCAGCAATCTGGTCGTGGGTGAAGATGTACGGGGTGTAATCCTCTTTATCCATGAATACGTATTCGTTGCCGTCGATGTAGGAGAAGTCGACGAAGCGGCGGTTCAGGGTCACGGTATCGACCATATCGTCGCCTTTAAAGCGCTCTTCAACTTTCAGACCGGTGCTGACGTCGGAGAAGCGCATTTTGTACAGCGTTGCCGCGCCACGGGCGCTCGGTGACTGAATATCAATATTTTTTACAATCAGCAGCTTGCCGTTGTAATTCAGCACCATACCTTTTTTAATTTCGTTCGCTCTTGGCATTGCAATTATCCTGTGAACTAGGGTGTCAAAAATATCGCGTAAAAGTACTCGTGCCGGGCGTTTCAGGCAAGTGGAATTAAAGGCTTTTGCTATGCTTGCTCAAAAGGTGGTACTGTGCGCGCAACCACCTATCAACACAACTGAGAACCCGCGATGGAATGTCGTCCGGACTGCGGGGCTTGCTGCACTGCACCTTCAATCTCGAGCCCAATTCCCGGCATGCCTGATGGCAAACCGGCGAACACGCCCTGCGTACAGCTTGACGAACGCCAGCGCTGTAAAATCTTTGGTTCACCGCTGCGCCCTAAAGTGTGCGCCGGGCTACAGCCCGCACGGGAAATGTGCGGGGTAAACCGAGATGCGGCGATGACCTATTTGCTGAACCTCGAAGCGCTTACCGCGCCCTAAACGTCTTTAATTCGCACCAGACAGCCGAGGGTGGCGACGCAAAGCGCCAGCGCAATCCAGAACACGGTGTGGTAGTTCCAGATTTCGGCCACCACGCCCGCCAGCGAACCGGCGATAATCCAGCCGACGCGCGACGTGTTGGCGTACAGCGTGGTTGCTGAACCTGCCTGGCCAGGCATCAGGTCCTGGAAGTAAAGCATCCCAATCCCACCGAGAATACCGATATAGATGGCGTTCAGCAGCTGCATCGCGAGCAGCAACGTTGGGCTGTTAAACGTCAGCATACCTATATAGAAGAATAGTCCGGCGACAGCCGCCAGACGCATCAGAAAGCGTTTTCCCAATCGTTTAGCGAAATAGCCCGCGATGAGCATCGTTGGGATCTCAAGCCCGGCAGCCGTGCCCATCATCACTCCGGCCAGTTTCTCCGGCAGGTGCAGCTCATTGATGATGTAGAGCGGCATATTAATGATATAGAGGCTGTTGGTGCCCCACATCAGCGTGCAGATAACGAACAGCAGCAGGGCATCTTTGCGGTTGGTTCGCGGAGCCTGAATCGACCCGCTGGCGGCGGCTTTCTCTTTACGCATGGTAGGCAGGAAGAGCCAGACCATTGCACCGCACACCACAAACGCTACTGCGGCACTGAGATACATCACCGTAAAGCTGAAGCCCATTGCCAGCGCGTAGGCCAGCGGCGGGCCAATCACCCATGCCAGTGACACCTGCGCACGCATAATCGAGCTGAACATTACCGCTTCGCGGCCGGTTTTATCGGCGTGCTCACGGGCAAGGGCAAACATTTGCGGGTTCGCCGTTGAGCCAAAGCTGCTCAGGAAGACGCCGACAAACAGCAAAATAAAGTAGTTACGGTTCCAGGCGAACAGTACGCAGGCGAGCACGCCAAGCAGACAGCAGCCAACGATCAGGTTTTTTCGGTCGCCACGTTTATCCGAGTAGCTTGCCAGAAACTGGCTGACGAAGATGCCGATAACCGCGCTGCCGGTGAAAAAGAAGCCCACCATCGCCGGGCGAACGTGTACTTCATTGCTCAGAAACAGACTCAATGTCGGGGTCTGCAGCGCACCGGCAATACCGGTTAAAAAAGCCACTATCAGAAAAGACGATGAGGTGAAATCAAACGAACGCCGTGGGGCGGCGGCGGTACTGTTTTGCATGTTGTTTTATCGGTCACATAAGGAGAGGCGGGGAGTTTACGACGCGACTCAGAAAATGAACAGTCACCTAAATCAAATTCGGCACGAAAAAATAAAAGGCCATTTCAAAATCTGGCTTACATCTAGCTGAAGCGGCTGATAAGGGCGCACTGGTGCTTCAGCAAATGTGGCGAGAATGATAATGAAATGTGCTGTAGATCTAATTTATGCAATCAATTTGTCAGCAAAACTTGCAGGCTGATTAAGAAAGGCACAAAATTATTGAAACGTTTCAGCGTCGTCTTCAGCACCTAACCCGCTAAGCACGGCGATTTTTTCTCACAAAAGCTGAATCGATTCAATTCAGCGAGCGAGGGGAACCATGTTCCAGTTAACTGTTCAGGATATTCATCCCGGCCAGCAGGCCGCGAATAAAGAAGAGGCTATTCGACAGGTTGCTGCAGCGCTCGTCAGCGCAGGCAACGTCGCTGATGGTTACGTTGCCGGTATGCTGGCGCGTGAGCAACAAACCTCCACTTTCCTTGGCAACGGCATTGCGATTCCGCACGGCACCACCGATACCCGCGATCAGGTGCTGAAAACCGGTGTTCAGGTTTATCAATTTCCACAGGGCGTCACCTGGGGCGAAGGCCAGACGGCGTATGTTGCCATCGGTATTGCCGCCAGCTCCGACGAACATCTCGGCCTGCTGCGTCAACTGACGCACGTCCTGAGCGATGATGCGGTGGCTGAACAGCTGAAAACCGCGACCACCGCTGAAGAGCTGCGCGCGCTGTTGATGGGTGAAAAGCAAAGCGAAGCGCTGAAGCTTGATAACGACACGCTATCTATTGACGTTGTCGCCAGTGACCTGGTGACGCTGCAGGCGCTGAACGCCGCGCGTCTGAAAGAAGCAGGTGCGGTAGACGCTAACTTTGTGGCGTGCGTGATTAACGATCAACCGCTGAATCTGGGCCAGGGTATCTGGCTGAACGACAGCGCTGAAGGCAACCTGCGCAGCGCTATTGCGGTCAGTCGTGCGGCGACGCCGTTTACCGTTGGCGATGCTGCTGCCTCCGTGCTGATTACCGTCGCGATGGCCGATGCCCAGCCGACCGCGGTGCTTAACCGCCTGGTTAACCTGCTGCTGGACAATAAAGCTGAACGTCTGCTGAATGCCGATGCCGCCACGCTGCTGGCGCTGCTGACTAGCGATGACGCGCTGGCTGACGACCTGCTCAGCGAAGAGTTTGTCGTACGTAACGAACATGGCCTGCACGCCCGTCCGGGCACCGTGCTGGTGAATACTATTAAACAGTTTAGCAGTGACATTACCGTAACCAACCTTGACGGCAGCGGTAAACCAGCCAACGGACGTAGCCTGATGAAGGTTGTCGCGCTGGGCGTTAAAAAAGGTCATCGCCTGCGCTTCACGGCACAGGGGGATGATGCTCGTCAGGCGCTGGACGCTATTGGCGAAGCCATTGCTGCAGGCCTTGGGGAGGGCGCATAAATGAGCAGAAGAGTAGCCACAATTACCTTAAACCCGGCCTATGATTTGGTAGGGTTCACGCCAGAAATCGAGCGTGGGGAAGTTAACCTGGTACGTACTACCGGTCTGCATGCAGCGGGTAAAGGCATCAACGTTGCTAAGGTACTGAAAGATCTTGGCATCGACGTCACCGTTGGCGGTTTCCTCGGTAAAGACAACCAGGATGGTTTTCAGCAGCTGTTCAGCGAACTGGGCATTGCTAACCGTTTCCAGGTCGTTCAGGGCCGTACCCGTATTAACGTCAAGCTGACCGAGAAAGACGGCGAAGTCACCGACTTTAACTTCTCCGGTTTTGACGTTACCGCGTCTGACTGGGAACGCTTTGTTAACGATTCTCTGACCTGGCTTGGTCAGTTCGACATGGTGTGCGTGAGCGGCAGTCTGCCAGCGGGCGTTAGCCCGGAAGCGTTCACCGACTGGATGACGCGCCTGCGCAGCCAGTGTCCGTGCATTATTTTCGACAGCAGCCGCGAAGCGCTGGTTGCGGGTCTGAAAGCGGCGCCATGGCTGGTTAAGCCAAACCGTCGCGAGCTGGAAATCTGGGCTGGCCGTAAGCTGCCTGAGATGAAAGATGTGATTGAAGCGGCTCACGCGCTGCGCGAGCAGGGCATTGCCCATGTGGTGATTTCACTGGGTGCGGAAGGCGCGCTGTGGGTTAACGCCTCCGGCGAGTGGATTGCCAAGCCGCCGTCAGTGGAAGTGGTAAGCACGGTAGGGGCAGGGGATTCCATGGTTGGCGGTCTGATTTACGGCCTGCTGATGCGTGAGTCCAGCGAGCATACCCTGCGTCTGGCGACTGCCGTTGCTGCGCTGGCGGTAAGCCAGAGCAACGTCGGCATTACCGATCGTACCCAGTTGGCCGCGATGATGGCGCGTGTCGACCTGAAACCTTTTAACTAACAGCAGGGGAGAGGCGTATGAAAACGCTGCTGATTATCGATGCCAAACTTGGACAGGCTCGTGCTTATATGGCGAAGACCCTGCTGGGTGCGGCGGCGCAGAAAGCGCGCCTGGAATTCATTGATAACCCGAACGATGCTGAACTGGCCATCGTGCTGGGATCCGCTTTGCCTGCCGATAACGCGCTGGCGGGCAAACAGGTTTACCTTGGCGACGTCAACCGTGCAGTTTCCCATCCGGAGCTGTTCCTGAGCGAAGCCAAATCACACGCCCTGCCTTACGAGGCTCCGGCGCAGGCGGAACCAACCGCGAAAGGTGCGGTAAAACGTATCGTAGCGGTCACCGCTTGCCCAACCGGCGTGGCGCATACTTTCATGGCGGCTGAAGCCATTGAGACCGAAGCCAAAAAACGCGGTCTATGGGTGAAGGTTGAAACCCGCGGTTCTGTGGGTGCCGGTAACGCGATTACCCCAGAAGAAGTCGAAGCGGCTGACCTGGTTATCGTCGCGGCGGACATTGAAGTGGATCTGGCGAAATTTGCTGGTAAGCCAATGTATCGCACCACCACCGGTCTTGCGCTGAAGAAAACCGCGCAGGAACTGGATAAAGCGATGGTTGAAGCGAAGCCGTATCAGCCTTCTGGCCAGACGAAATCTCCGGCGGATGCTGGGAAGAAAGAGAGCGGCGGCGGGGCGTATCGTCACCTGTTGACCGGCGTTTCTTACATGCTGCCAATGGTTGTGGCGGGTGGTCTGTGTATCGCGCTGTCATTCGCCTTCGGTATTAAAGCGTTTGAAGTCAAAGGTACGCTGGCTGCGGCGCTGATGCAGATTGGCGGTGGTTCAGCCTTCGCGCTGATGGTGCCGGTGCTGGCAGGCTTTATTGCCTTCTCCATTGCTGACCGTCCGGGTCTGACCCCTGGTCTTATCGGCGGTATGCTGGCGGTGAGCGGCGGTTCCGGCTTTATCGGCGGTATCATCGCGGGCTTCCTGGCCGGTTACGTGGCAAAACTTATTAGCACTAAGCTGAAGCTGCCACCAAGCATGGAAGCGCTGAAGCCTATTCTGATAATCCCGCTGGTATCCAGCCTGATTGTCGGCCTGGCAATGATTTACCTCATTGGTACCCCGGTTGCCGCGCTGCTGACCTGGCTGACCCACTGGCTGCAAACCATGGGCACCGCGAACGCGGTCCTGCTGGGCGCTATCCTTGGTGCGATGATGTGTACCGATATGGGTGGTCCGGTCAACAAAGCAGCATACGCGTTCGGCGTAGGCCTGCTGAGTACCCAGACTTACGCACCGATGGCTGCCATTATGGCAGCCGGTATGGTGCCGCCGCTGGCGATGGGTATTGCAACGTTGGTTGCGCGTAAGAAATTCGATCAGGGTCAACGCGAAGGGGGCAAAGCGGCGCTGGTTCTGGGCCTGTGCTTTATCTCTGAAGGGGCGATTCCGTTCGCGGCTCGTGACCCGATGCGCGTTCTGCCTTGCTGTATCGTTGGCGGCGCAGTTACCGGTGCTATCTCGATGGCAGTTGGCGCGAAACTGATGGCACCGCACGGTGGTTTGTTCGTGCTGCTGATTCCAGGCGCTATCACCCCAGTGCTGGGTTACCTGATTGCGATTGTGGTGGGTACGCTGGTGGCGGGTCTCTCCTATGCGGTGCTGAAACGCCCGGAAGGTGTGGTTGCCGCGAAAGCGTAATCCTGGTACAAACGTAAAAAAGGGCCGATGATTCGGCCCTTTTTTTATGCCTGATAGCGGCTGCGCTTTATCATGTTTGCCCGAACCTGTAGGCCCGGTAAGCGCAGCGCCACCGGGCAATCAGACGGTAGCGCTCTCGGTCTGCTGCGCCTTCAGCCAGGCAATCTCTTCCGCCCAGATATCCGGGTTAATGGTTTCCAGCACCAGCGGAATGCCATCAAAACGGTTGTCCTGCATGATAAAGCGGAACGCATCGTGCCCAATGTTGCCTTCGCCCAGGCTGTGGTGACGGTCAACGCGGCTCCCGAACTCGCTTTTGGCGTCGTTCAGGTGCATACCGCGCAGATACTTAAAGCCGACAATGCGTTCGAATTCAGCGAAGGTGTCAGCACAGGCTTCGGTGGTGCGCAGGTCATAGCCCGCGGCGAAAGCGTGACAGGTATCGATGCACACGCCAACGCGTGACTTATCTTCGACGCCATCAATGATGGCTGCCAGATGTTCGAACTTAAAGCCGAGGTTGCTGCCTTGACCGGCGGTATTCTCAATAACCGCCGTCACGCCCTCAGTCTGCGCCAGCGCAATGTTGATGGACTCGGCAATACGCGCCAGACACTTGTCTTCGTCGATTTGCAGCAGATGGCTGCCCGGATGGAAGTTCAGTAACGTCAGCCCCAACTGCTGACAGCGCGTCAGCTCGTCGATAAAGGCTTCTCGGGATTTCTCCAGCGCTTCTTCCACCGGATGACCGAGGTTAATCAGGTAGCTGTCGTGAGGAAGAATTTGTGCCGGAGTGTAGTGATACTTGTCACAGGCGGCTTTGAAGTCGTCGATAATCTCGGTGGTCAGCGGTGCGGCGCGCCACTGACGCTGATTTTTGGTGAACAGGGCGAAGGCGGTCGCTTCGATTTCCGCTGCCCGAATTGCGGCGTTTGCCAGGCCGCCCGCGGCGCTGACGTGCGCTCCGATGTATTTCATATAGTTAAACCCGCCATACTCAAAAGGGGGAGTATAGCGGGTTAAAAGCGCTGAGTCGTTGTCGATTATGCCATCAGGTAGTGGATAGCGAAGTTAATCGCGCCGCCGCCAACAATCAGCCAGATGAACAGCACCAGCGCCATCATCAGCGGTTTCGCACCGGCTTTTTTCAGTGCGCTAACGTGTGTGGTCACGCCCAGCGCCGCCATTGCCATTGCCAGCAGGATGGTGTCCAGCGTAATCAGCATTTGCACCACACTGTTTGGCAGCAGGTGGAACGAGTTGAAGATGGTGACCACGATGAACAGGATGGCAAACCATGGGATCGTGATTTTGCTTTTCTCTGTTGCACCTGCCGGAGCCAATTGTTTAACACGAGCGGCCATAAACAGCAGGAACGGAGCCAGCATCATGACGCGCAGCATTTTGGCAATCACCGCCGCGTTTTCCGTTTCTGGCGTTACCGCATGGCCCGCTGCCACAACCTGCGCCACTTCGTGCATGGTCGAGCCGATATAGATACCGTAGGTTTCAGGCGTAAACCAGTGCGCCAGAAGCGGGTACATGGCCGGGTAGATGAAGATAGCCAACGTACCGAAGATAACCACGGTTGCCACCGCGACGGTCACTTTACTCGCCTCGGCTTTCACGACCGGCTCGGTCGCCAGTACCGCAGCCGCACCGCAGATACTGCTACCGGCACCAATCAGCCAGCTGGTATGTTTATCAAGACCAAAGACCTTCTGCCCGAGCCAGCAGGCCATCATAAAGGTACTGCACAGCGTCAGGGCGTCGATGATGATGCCACTTGCACCCACGTCGGCAATCTGAGCGAAGGTCAGACGGAAACCGTAAAGAATAATGCCCAGACGCAGCAAATGCTGCTTGGCGAACAGCACGCCGCCGTCGCAAGACTGCCAGAGTTTTGGGTAAATCGTGTTACCAATCACCATCCCGAACAGGATGGCTAGCGTCAGCGCGCTCATGCCTACGCCTGCTACGGCCGGGATATTGCCGATCCAGACTGCGGCACCGGTAATCACGGCGCTAAGGGCGAGTCCAGGGATAAAATGTTTGATACCGCGATGATGATGCGTTTCTAAGGTGACCTGTGTCATAGCCTTCTCCTTTGTCTGGCTAAAAGGTTACGCCTCGCTGGTTTAAAGATAAAATTGATTATATATTTATAATTAATCGTAATAACTGGTAAGGGCGGCCCGAGCGGCTGAAACACTATGCACATCACGCTGCGGCAGTTAGAAGTTTTTGCAGAGGTACTGAAAAGTGGCTCAACGACCCAGGCATCTCAGATGCTGGCGCTGTCGCAGTCGGCGGTCAGCGCGGCGTTGACCGATCTCGAAGGGCAGCTTGGCGTACAGCTTTTCGACCGCGTCGGCAAACGTCTGGTGGTTAACGAGCACGGCCGCCTGCTGTACCCGCGTGCGTTGGCGCTGCTGGAACAGGCTGGGGAAATAGAGCAGCTGTTTCGTGAAGATAACGGTGCGATTCGCGTCTACGCCAGTAGCACCATCGGCAACTATATTCTGCCGGGCATCATCGCCCGCTACCGCAAGGATTTTCCTACGCTGCCGCTGGAACTGAGCGTGGGCAACAGCCAGGATGTGATTAACGCGGTGGCGGACTTTCGCGTCGATATCGGCCTGATTGAAGGCCCATGCCACTCTGCGGATATTATTGCCGAGCCGTGGCTCGAGGATGAGCTAGTAGTGTTCTCCGCACCAGACAGCGCCTGGCTGCTGGGTGAGGTGACGCTCGAAAAGCTGGCGATGGCACCGTGGATCCTGCGTGAGAAAGGATCGGGCACCCGGGAAATCGTCGATTATTTGCTGCTTTCGCACCTGCCGCAGTTCCAGATGGGCATGGAGTTGGGTAACTCAGAAGCCATCAAACACGCGGTGCGTCACGACCTGGGCATTAGCTGCCTGTCGCGGCGGGTGATTGCAGAACAACTGGAAGCCGGAACGTTGGTGGAAGTGGCAATCCCGCTGCCGACGCTCAGCCGAACGCTGTGGCGCATCCATCATCGGCAAAAACACCTCTCCAACGCCCTTAAGCGCTTTTTGCACTACTGCGATATCTAAAATCGCCATCGGCTGCTTTACTTATAATAAGAGGCCAATCATGAAGGTCTCTTATAACAGCGCATTTCTACCGTGATCTGCGGGCTTCGTCTGCTACAATCGCGCCTCATTTTTTGGATGGATAGCATTTTCACATGGGTTCCGAAACAAAAACCACACAAGCGCCCGCGTTACGTCGCGAACTCAAGGCGCGTCACCTGACGATGATCGCCATTGGCGGTTCCATTGGTACAGGCCTGTTTGTTGCGTCCGGCGCAACCATTTCTCAGGCGGGCCCGGGCGGCGCGCTGTTTTCCTATATTCTGATTGGCCTGATGGTGTACTTCCTGATGACCAGTCTTGGCGAGCTGGCAGCCTATATGCCGGTATCCGGTTCTTTTGCCACCTATGGTCAGAACTATGTGGAAGAGGGCTTCGGCTTCGCGCTGGGCTGGAACTACTGGTATAACTGGGCGGTAACGATCGCCGTTGACCTGGTAGCCGCGCAGCTGGTGATGAGCTGGTGGTTCCCGGATACTCCAGGCTGGATCTGGAGCGCGCTGTTCCTGTGCGTTATCTTCCTGCTGAACTACATTTCGGTGAAAGGCTTTGGCGAAGCGGAATACTGGTTCTCGCTCATCAAAGTGGCGACCGTTATCATCTTTATCATCGTCGGCATCATGATGATCCTCGGCATCTTCAAAGGTGCGCAGCCTGTCGGCTGGAGCAACTGGACAACCGGCGACGCGCCGTTTGCCGGTGGGTTATCGGCAATGATTGGCGTGGCGATGATCGTCGGCTTCTCCTTCCAGGGTACCGAGCTTATCGGTATTGCGGCGGGCGAATCTGAAGATCCTGAGAAGAACATTCCGCGCGCGGTGCGTCAGGTGTTCTGGCGTATCCTGCTGTTCTATGTGTTCGCGATCCTGATTATCAGCCTGATCATTCCTTACACCGACCCAAGCCTGCTGCGTAACGACGTGAAAGATATCTCCGTCAGCCCGTTCACGCTGGTGTTCGAACACGCGGGTCTGCTCTCTGCGGCGGCGATTATGAACGCGGTTATCCTGACGGCGGTGCTGTCGGCGGGTAACTCCGGGATGTACGCGTCTACCCGTATGCTCTACACACTGGCCTGTGACGGCAAAGCGCCGCGCATCTTCTCGAAGTTGTCTCGTGGCGGCGTACCGCGTAACGCGCTGTATGCAACAACCGTCATTGCGGGCCTGTGCTTCCTGACCTCGATGTTTGGCAACCAGACCGTCTACCTGTGGTTGCTGAACACCTCCGGGATGACCGGCTTTATCGCCTGGCTGGGGATTGCGATTAGCCATTATCGCTTCCGTCGCGGCTACGTGATGCAGGGTCATGACCTGAACAACCTGCCGTACCGTTCCGGGTTCTTCCCGCTGGGGCCAATCTTCGCCTTCGTGCTGTGCCTGATTATTACTCTGGGCCAGAACTACGAAGCATTCCTGGCCGATACCATCGACTGGGGCGGCGTAGCGGCAACCTATATCGGTATTCCGCTGTTCCTGGTTATCTGGTTCGGCTATAAGCTGACCCGCGGTACGCACTTCGTACGCTATAGCGAAATGCACTTCCCGGAACGCTTTAAGAAATAATCAGCCGTTCGGTATACGATGAAAGCCTCTCTTCGGAGAGGTTTTTTTATGCCCACCACCGATGAAATAGACGCAAATAGTTACTTCTTGACATAACTTTAAATAAGCTTAATTGATAATCGTTATCATTACGTTTATTATCACGCCTCATACAAAAGGATGAAGCCATTTCCACTCCTGATGGATAAAACCTGGAGGGACCAGCCACATCTGCATAAAACAACAGGCCGTCGGTCAACGGCATTGCAGCAGCATTTGTGAGTAAGACCTCTTTGTTTTAATTCAGTATTCACCTCATGGAGATAGGAAATGTTCAGGTTAAACCCCTTGGTTCGGGGCGGGCTTTGTGCGTCCGTAATGTCCCTCGCGCTGCCGGTCAGCGCTGCCGATGATAAAGACGTGATGGTCGTGACAGCGGCTGCCACCGAGCAAAGCGTGAAGGATGCGCCCGCCAGTATCAGCGTGATCACTCAGGAAGATTTGCAGCGCAAGCCGGTGCAGAACCTGAAAGACGTGCTGAAAGAAGTTCCGGGCGTTCAGCTCACCAACGAAGGGGATAACCGCCAGGGCGTGAGTATTCGCGGCCTGGACAGCAGCTATACCCTGATTCTTATCGACGGTAAGCGCGTCAACTCGCGTAACGTCGTCTTCCGCCACAACGATTTCGACCTCAACTGGATCCCGGTAGACGCCATCGAGCGTATCGAAGTGGTGCGTGGGCCGATGTCCTCGCTGTACGGTTCTGATGCGCTGGGCGGCGTGGTCAATATCATCACCAAAAAGATTGGCGCTAAATGGACGGGAACCGTCACCGCGGATACCACGATTCAGGAACATCGCGATCGCGGTGACACCTGGAATGGCCAGTTCTATACCGCAGGCCCGCTGGTGGATGGCGTGCTCGGCATGAAGGCTTTCGGTAGTCTGGCAAAACGCGAGAAAGACGCTCAACAAACTTCTACAACCAGCACCACCGGTGAGAGCCCGCGTATTGAAGGCTTCACCAGCCGCGATGCCAACGTTGAATTTGCCTGGACGCCAAACGAGAGCAACGATATTACCGCGGGCTACGGTTTCGATCGCCAGGACCGCGACTCTGACTCGCTCGATCGTAACCGCGTTGAACGCCAGAACTACTCGTTAAGTCACAATGGTCGATGGGAACTGGGCAACAGCGAGCTTAAGTACTACGGCGAGAAGGTCGTCAATAAGAACCCTGGCAACGCCAGTGAAATCACCTCGGAAAGCAATACCATCGACGGGAAATACGTGTTGCCGCTGGGGATGATTAACCAACTGGTGACCTTCGGTGGTGAATGGCGCCACGATAAGCTTAGCGACCCAGTTAACCTGACGCGCGGTACCAGCAGCGAAACGTCAGCCAGCCAATATGCGCTGTTCCTCGAAGATGAATGGCGCATCTTCGAGCCGCTGGCGCTGACCACCGGTATCCGTATGGACGATCACCAGACCTATGGCGATCACTGGAGCCCGCGTGCGTATCTGGTCTATAACGCGACCGATACCGTGACGGTAAAAGGGGGCTGGGCGACGGCGTTTAAAGCGCCTTCTCTGCTGCAGCTAAGCCCTGACTGGGCCACCAATTCCTGCCGTGGCGGCTGCCGTATCGTTGGTAGCCCGGACCTGAAGCCGGAAACCAGTGAGAGTTTCGAAGTGGGTCTTTACTACCAGGGCGAAGAGGGCTGGCTGGAAGGCGTGCAGGCCAACGTCACCACCTTCCAGAATGACATCGACGACATGATTAACATCAGTCGTACGCGTGATAAGAATGCTGCGCCGGGCTATCCGAACTTTGTTGGCTTCGATAACGGTGTGCCGGTGTTTGCCTACTACAACGTTAACAAAGCGCGTATTCGCGGCGTGGAGTCCGAGCTGAAAGTACCGTTTGGCGACGACTGGAAGGTGACGTTGAATTACACCTATAACGACGGGCGAGACCTGAGCAACGGCGGTGACAAGCCGCTGCAGGAGCTGCCGTTCCATACCGGTAATGGGCGTGTAGACTGGAGCCCGATTCAGGACTGGACGTTCTATCTGGCGGGAAGCTATACCGGTAAGCAGCGTGCCACGTCGGCTACGGCGAAAACACCGGGTGGCTATACCACCTGGGATATCGGCGGCTCATGGCAGGCGACCAAAGACGTCAAGCTGCGCGCGGGCGTGCTCAACGTCGGGGATAAAGACCTGAATCGTGATGACTACAGCTATAACGAAGATGGTCGCCGCTACTTTATGGCAGTGGATTACCGCTTCTAAGTCTGTGCTAACCCCGGCGGCGCTTACGCTTGGCCGGGCTACTGACTATGGTAGCCCGGGCGAGCAAAGCGACACCGGGAATTGCACCATAATAAAAGGCCCGATAAGCGCAACGCTATCGGGCCTTTTATTACCAGTAGCTTTGCCAGTTCCTCGTCGCTCGCACCATCGCTTCTATCAGGAAGTAATCCCCCCAGCTACAGCACTCGTCCACGCCAACCCCACCTTTAAAGTAATAGACCGAATGCTTAAGCAGACCCTGGCCCGGCGTATGCTCGCGGTTAACGTAACCGTCGATCATATTGCCAACCATCCGCAGCGCCAGCGTTTCATAGCTCTCACGATCCGGATGAGTAACAGGCAGATGCTTAACCAGCTCCAGCAGGGCGCAGGCGACGATTGCCGCCGCCGAACTGTCACGCTCGCTGGTAGGAGCGGTCAGCGCCAGATCCCAATAACAGACAAGATCCTCCGGCAGCCGATTCAAGTAGTAATTCGCCAGCGTCTGGCTCAGCGTCAGCAGGCGTTCATCCCCGGTGTGCAGGTAGTTCAGCAGGAAGCCGTACACGCCCCACGCCTGGCCGCGCGCCCAGCATGAATCGTCGGAAAAGCCCTGGTGGGTGTTACCAAAGCGCGGCTCGCCGGTTTCTACATCCATATACCAGGTATGGAAGGTAGAGCCGTCTGCACGCACGATATGGCGACGCGCCCGCTCAATGTGCTGCTTCGCTGCCTCGGCGTAGCGCGGGTCGCCGCTAGCCGCGCTGGCTTCATACAGCAGCGGTAGGTTCATGTTGCAGTCGATTATCATGCGGCCCTGTTGCTCTGGATTATCTAGCTCACCCCACGCCTGGATGATCCCGGCCTTCTCGTTGTAGCGCTCCATCAGCGCTTCGGCGGCGAGCAGGGCGATGTAGCCCGCCTCGCGGTTTCCGGTCAGACGCTCGCCCGCCACGCAGGAGAGGCTATAAAGGAAGCCCAGATCGTGATGGTTAGTGTGGTCGCGGTTAATAATCCGCTGGCCGAAGGAGTGAATATGCTGCTCCGCCAGCGTGCGGTAGCGCTCAAGCCCCGTCCACTCATAGGCCAGCCACAGCTGCCCGGTCCAGAAGCTGGTGGTCCATTCGACGTTATCAATAATTGGATAGACCCCGTTTTTACAGGCCGCATCCGGGAAGCGCGAGCCGAAATAGTCGGCATTGTCATCAATAGCCTTCAGCAGCGCAGGCATCGCCCCGCGAATTTTACGGTCAATCTCTTCACGTTCTCCCGGTTTCAGAGTGTATGAGGCAAGGGGTTCTTTTCTGATCTGTTCAGACATCATGCTGGCATATTCCCGTTTTAATTAAGCGCTTGCTGCTTGATTTCCTGTTCTACAGCGCGCTTTTTGTGGCTGTAGCAGGTTGATAAGGTGAGGGCGGAGACGCCGGTGAACACCAGGGCGATAATGCCCATGATGAGATAGGTGTGCTCAAAGCCGATAGTTTGATAGGCATAACCCGCCGGCGGTGCGACGACGATAGAACCGACGTAGATCATCGCCTGGTAGCCCAGCAGGTACATGGTGGCGTTGACGCGTTTATCGAAATGCTCGGCAATGTATTTGAAGACCGACACCAGAATCAGGGCAATCTCAATACCGTACAGCGGTTTTACAAGGCAGATAATCAGCGGATCGTTGGTCATGCCGGAGATAATCAGGCGCAGGCTGATAACCAGACCGGTCAGTAGCATCCCCTGCTTGGCACCGATGCGGTTGATAATCGCCGGTACCAGCATCATGCCGAAGAATTCTGCGGCGGACTGCGCGGTGCTCATATAGCCGAACATGGCGTTGCCTTCCTCTTTGGTGGAGAAGAAGGTGACGAAGTAGCGGGAGAACTGCTGCTCGGCGATAAACATCATCCAGGCCACGCCCGCGATGTAGAGCGAAAACATCCAGAACTTGCGGTTTTTCAGCAGGTTCAGCACGTCGGTAATGACGATTTTCTCTTTCGATAAAACGTTATTTTCTTCTTTGCCGAAATGGTCCACCTTGAGCGTTAGGAGCACGGCGAACATGCACAGCGCCGACACGCTGCTGATAGCGAAGTTGATTTTTGGCGAAATGTTATAGAGGAAGCCGGAGAAAGAGGAGGCGGTCGCCCAGCCGAGCGCCGCCCACATGCGGATACGGCCAAACTCCATATTATACAGGCGGCTGAAGCGGTCGACGTAGGACTCTTCCGCCGCCACGCCCGCGTACCAGCCGAGGCTAAAGAACAGCGCGCCGACAATCATGCCGGTGATGAAATGCGTTTGCAGCAGCGGCAGGTAGATCCAGATATAGAACGGTGCCATCAGCGCTGAGACGATGCAGACAAAATAGAGCAGGTGCTTCTTCATGCCGATTTTGTCCATGATGTAGCCGTACACCGGCTTAATCACCACCGCGAATACGCCGTTCACCGCGAAGACGGTGCCGATATCCACGGCATCGAGCCCCGCTTTATCGCCAAGCCAGATAGCGTACAGGCCGAAGCTTGCCGCCCAGGTAAAGGTAAACAGAAAAACAAAGAGACTGAGTTTTATATACGCCGAACGTGTCGACTGAATCATCGTGGTCATTGCGGTCTCCGCCGTTATCCAGAGGTCAGGGTTATCTTATGGTGAGCGTCAGGTCGTTCACGGTTAACTGCTGTGTCGTAACATCAAAATGTAATGGTGCCGGCAGTTCACGCACCGCGCCCGGGTCGGCGCTGACGTAGCAGGCGAGCCAGTAGGAGCCAGCGCTAAGCTGAGTGCGAAGGCAGGGAATCGTGGCCGGCGCGGCGTACAGCAAATTGCTGTTCGGCGGCGTGGTGACGGTGAACGGCTGACGATCGTCGGTCAGGCTCACCATCCGGCTATAGTGGCGCGCGGTTTCAAGGGTGACACCGTTTTCGGTGATGATCTGGTGCGTTTGCTGGTGGCGATTAGCGGCAAATCCGCCCTCAACGCAGTCCAGCGCTCGTGGCGTGTGTATGCGGTGGACGCGAACGTGGCCTTGTGGCAGCGCAACCAGCCAGGTGGTGACGGTCACGTCGTCCCACGGACGCCATTCGCTACGAACCCAGCTATCCGTCACTTCAGAGCATTCACACTCGCGGCG
Source organism: uncultured Kluyvera sp. (assembly GCF_902485085.1). Classification (NCBI taxonomy): domain Bacteria; kingdom Pseudomonadati; phylum Pseudomonadota; class Gammaproteobacteria; order Enterobacterales; family Enterobacteriaceae; genus Kluyvera; species uncultured Kluyvera sp. Next base: position 22,912 of record NZ_CABTJS010000002.1, on the reverse strand, counting down.
GCCGCGATAGTAGCCATCACCGTTGCTGAACAGCAGCATGGAATCCACCGCCGCGTGGCTCAGGCCGTAGCGCCCACGCTCCAGGGTAAAACCAAACTGGCTGGAATAGGCAAATTTGCAGTACTTCTGCTCGAAGTTAACGAAGTTATTTTTGTCGAACTGACCGGACATCAGCATCCATGCGTGGCGCTGCTCATCGCTATGGATGATGATTTGCCCTGCCTCGGGAATCGGGTGAATCGCGTCCAACGTTGGCAGCGGTTCACATGCGGCCTGCCAGAAGGCGCTCTCTTCCGGCAGCGCCAGAATCAGCATCGCCTTCAGCGCCCAGTAGGGGGAACCGGGGCTGTTGTAGTCCTCGGCCATAATCAGGTTTGGGTAGCTGTAGCCGATGGTGAACAGGCCATCTGCGCCGATAAACGGTTTATCGAGCCAGCTTTCAAGGTGGCGTAAAATCAGCCCCTTCACCACGCCCGGGGTAAATACCTCCAGTTCGGTAAAGGCAACCGCGCTCCAGAACGCAACCTGCACAAAGCGGTAGGTCAGGCTGCGGCCAAACGGTATGCCTTCGCCGTTAGCGGCAAAATAGTAGGCGTAATCTTTAGCGAACTGCTGGGCGCGCTGGCGATAGCGCAGGCAGCGCTCCGGGTCGACGTCCTGCATAAAGTGGCTGTAGATCAGGCCATAAAAATGGAAGGCGCTGGAGATATAATAGTCGCGCGGTTTGCCCGCGCCGTCGCTATACCAGCCGTTGCCGAGCCAGAAGGGCTCAATGGCGTCGAGATGACGGTTGATGACCGCCATGTCGTAGGGGCGTCCGACGCACTTCAGCCCAAGCTGGATGAGCACCGGGAAGAAGTGCCAGTTGTTGTCCGGCACCGCGACGTCTGCGCTCTGGCTGAGCCAGTGGGTGAGATTATCCTGCTCTTCGGCTGAGAGCGACGACCACAGCTTACCGTTGGGCAGCGCGAGGCCGAGACCAAAGGCCGCCATTTCTACGCAGCGTTGGTCGTTGTCGCCGACATCACCCCAGTAGCCTGCGTGCTGTGAGTTACTGCCATTGCGCACGCCGGTGACAAACGCATCGTGCCACGCTGGTACGGTACCGCCGCTCACCAGCGGAAATAGGCCCCACATCAGACGAACAAAACCCTCCATTCCGGCGACGTCGTCCGGGTATTGCGCGGCGGTATCGCCCGCATGAAGTCGCGTGCAGTCCGCCGATAAACGGGGAACCGCCGCCGCTATCCAACCCTCGACTAATGCACCATATTCTTGTTTTGTCCGCATGATGAAATCCCGTTTCAGTTTGTTGATGGCGGACGAATAATAGGAATTTGACGCGGTTGGCAAATGTGATTGTGCTCTTACTTTTAAGCATGAAGGGTAATTAAAAATAATTTTATGGCGTAATTTGGCGCAAAAGTTTTATTCCGATGATGAAAGTTTAAGTTTATTAACATGCGGGGCTGGCACTGTGGCACATTCACAACCAACGGAAGACACCACCTATCTCGAACAGATTCATCTCAACGATAAATCTATCTATTTCAATCGGATGCAGAATCTACCCGCCAACTATTACCACTGGCACCAGTGCGCGGAGATCCTTTCCGTTTCACGGGGGGTGGGCATCGCGCTGATGGAGCATCAGCAATATACGGTGAAGTCGGGGCGACTATTTATTTTTCCACCGGGCAAACTTCACAAGGTTTACGTCGAGCAAAGCGATCGCAACCTCTATCACCGTACTACGCTGCACTTTAACCCGTCGTTGATTGAACCCTGGCTGCGGGATTTTCCCCGTCAGCAGATGCTACTGCGTCAGCTCTGCGGGCGCGGTGAAAAGGCGAGGGTGTTTGACGTTGGTGACCTACAGCCGGTGATTGAAACGCTGTTGCAGCGCTTTGAAAACTTAACGCACGAAGAGAGCTGGAGTACCAGCGACAGCGCGTTTTTGATTATGCAGCTGATTAGCCTGTTGCCGCAGCAGGAGCAGGCGGTAGGGCATAACACTTTCTCGTCGACGATTATCCGCTGGCTGGAGAACCACTATCATGAACGCTGTTCATTAGAAGAGATTGCTGCCGTGATGGGCTGCTCACGTGGACATACCTCACGGCGGTTTCATGATGAAACCGGCGGGACGATTCAGGAGTATTTAATGATGCGGCGCATTCGCCAGGCCTGCGAGCTGTTGCTGCATTCACAGCATTCGGTGCGGGAGATTGCCGAAAGGGTCGGCTTTACCGAGTACGCGTGGTTTATTACCTGTTTTCGCAAAAATATGGGGAAAACGCCGTTGCAGTATCGCAAGGCGTATCCGTATACGTTGCCGGAGAGATAACCCCCGGCGTCGCGATGCTCGGCTGGGCTTCAACGCCCACGTAGCCCGGACGAGGCGCATAAGCGCCGACTCCGGGGCTGCCATTATTTCAGCAGATACTCGGCGTGGAAGCGCAGATGATCTTCAATAAACGAAGCAATAAAGTAGTAGCTGTGGTCGTAACCCGGCTGAATGCGTAGGGTCAGTGGCCAGTCTTTCTGCCGCGCGGCTTCGGCAAAGACCGCTGGCTGCAGTTGATCGGCGAGGAACTGATCGTTATCACCCTGATCGATCAACATCGGGATTGCATGCTCTGCCTGGCTTGCCAGCAGCAGCTCGGTGCTATCCCATTCTTTCCAGCGAGCAACGTCATCACCCAGATAGGCATTAAACGCTTTCTGCCCCCACGGCACCCGGCTTGGGTTGACTATCGGCGCAAAGGCGGACGCGCTGCAATATTTGCCTGGGTTTTTCAGCGCCAGCATCAGCGCGCCGTGGCCGCCCATGGAGTGGCCGCTAATCGCGCTTCGCGGGCTCACGTTAAACTGCGCCTGAATCAGCGCTGGCAGTTCGTCGCACAGATAATCATACATGCGGTAATGCGTGGCCCACGGGGACTCGGTGGCGTTCAGGTAAAAACCTGCGCCCTGGCCGAGGTCATATCCGGCATCATTGGCAACACCCTCGCCACGCGGGCTGGTGTCCGGCATCACCAATACAATGCCCAGCTCGGCGGCAACGCGCTGCGCCCCGGCTTTGGTGGTGAAGTTCTCGTCGTTACAGGTCAGGCCAGACAGCCAGTACAGCACCGGCGGCGGCGTTTTTTTCCCTTCCGGAGGCAAAAACAGACTAAAGGTCATCGTGCAATTTAGCGTGGCAGAATGGTGCTGCCAGCGCTGCTGCCAGCCGCCATAACAGCGGTGCTCTTCAAGCATTTCCATGCGGGCTCCTCGCGGTTTTGGTCAAAATATATCAGTCCATCATACAGATAATTCATCAGCGGTGAGTAACTTTCACTTCCGCATAACATCGACATGTTGCATCATAAAGATAACTTTACATTTACATCCGGGGCGTTCATGCCGGTACGTATTGCGCTAAGCGGTTTTCTGGTACTGGTGGCAACAATGGGGATAGGGCGCTTCGCGTTCACCCCTCAGGTGCCGCTGATGATCGGCGAAGGCGAGCTGACGTTGACCAGTGCGGGTCTCGTCGCCGCGCTGAACTATCTGGGTTATCTGGTTGGCGCGTGGGATGCCATGCGCGCCCATCGCGGCGTGGAAATGCGTCTCTATGCCGGGATTGTGGGCGCCGTTGCGCTGACCTTTATCTCCGCGCTGGCGGATAACGCCTGGCTGCACGGCGCACTGCGCTTTGTGATCGGCTGTATGAGCGGCTGGGCAATGGTGCTGACGGCGGCGTGGGTTAACGAACGGCTGGCGCATTACGCCAGGCCGGGCTTAAGCGCGGCGGTATTTGCCGGGCCGGGTGCAGGCATTGCGCTAAGCGGGCTGCTCGGCGTGTTTATTCATGCGCAGTCGCTGAGCGCAGCGGCAGGCTGGCAGCTGTATGGCGTGCTGGCGCTGCTGTTGGTGGCGCTGATTGGCCGCTGGCTGCCGCGTCCCGGCGAGCTGCACCGCAGCGGTGAAAAACCCGAGCCGCTGACCTTAACCACCAATCTCAAACGGCTGGTGTGGAGCTATAGCCTGGCGGGCTTCGGTTACATCCTGCCCGCCACCTTTTTATCGCAGATGGCGAGCCACCGTTTTCCCGAGAGCCTGTTTGCCCAGTTTATCTGGCCGATTTTCGGGCTGGCGAGCATGGTGGGGATTGGCCTGAGTATCGCAATGCGTCGAGTCGGTCACACCCATCAGCGTCTGGCCGTCGTACTGTGGTTGCAGGGGGTAGGCGTATTGCTGGCCTGGCTGTTGCCGGGAATGAGCGGACTGGTTTGTGGCGCGCTGTTGGTCGGTGGTGGATTCTTAGCGGCGGTTCAGCTTTCACTGCTTTATGGCCGCGAACTGGCACCGAAACACGCACGATATATGGCCGGGCTGCTGACCACGGGTTACGCCGTCGGGCAGCTGGTGGGGCCGATGACCTCGGCGATATCCACGTGGCTCACCCAGCGGCTGGAGCCTGCGCTGGGTATCGCCGCGGTAGCCTTACTGATTGGCGGCGCGCTGGTCTGGCGTCCTCAGCCTGAAAGATAAGAACGATTGCAATAATTATCGCGACGAATACTGGATTCTGTGCGTCGCCTCACGCACAATGAGTGCAAACTTTGCACCGATAAAAGCAAAGCGCCACACCTGCAGGAGAATAAAAATGTCATCACTGAGTAAAGAAGCGGTCCTGGTACACGAAGCGCTGGTCGCCCGTGGTCTGGAAACCCCGCTGCGCCCATCGGAGCGCGAAATGGATAATGAAACCCGTAAGCGCCTGATTACAGGGCATATGACCGAGATCATGCAGCTGCTGAACCTCGATCTGAGTGATGACAGCCTGATGGAAACGCCGCATCGCATTGCCAAAATGTATGTCGACGAAATTTTCTCCGGTCTGGATTACGCCAATTTCCCGAAAATTACCGTTATTGAAAATAAGATGAAGGTCGACGAGATGGTCACGGTGCGCGATATCACCTTAACCAGTACCTGCGAACACCATTTTGTGACCATCGACGGTAAAGCGACCGTGGCTTACATCCCGAAAGATTCGGTGATCGGCCTGTCTAAAATCAACCGTATCGTGCAGTTCTTCGCCCAGCGCCCGCAGGTGCAGGAGCGTCTGACGCAGCAGATCCTGACGGCGCTGCAAACGCTGCTCGGTACTAACAATGTGGCAGTGTCTATTGACGCGGTGCACTACTGCGTGAAAGCACGCGGCATTCGCGATGCGACCAGTGCCACCACCACAACCTCTCTGGGTGGCCTGTTCAAGTCTAGCCAGAATACCCGCCAGGAGTTCTTGCGCGCGGTACGTCACCACAACTAATCGACTCACGGAGCAGGTGCATGGAACGAAACGTCACGCTGGATTTTATTCGTGGCGTAGCCATACTGGGTATCCTGCTGCTGAATATCAGCGCCTTCGGCTTGCCGAAGGCCGCTTATCTTAACCCCGCCTGGTACGGTGAGATTACCTCTCGTGATGCCTGGACGTGGGCCATCCTCGACCTGTTTGCGCAGGTAAAATTCCTTACGCTGTTTGCGCTGCTGTTTGGTGCGGGTCTGCAATTGCTGCTACCGCGGGGCTCGCGCTGGATCCAAAGCCGCCTGACGCTGCTGGCGTTGCTCGGGTTTATTCACGGGCTGCTGTTCTGGGACGGCGATATTTTGCTCGCCTATGCGTTGGTGGGGCTGGTTTGCTGGCGCCTGGTCCGCGACGCGCGCGACGTGAAAGCCTTATTCAATACCGGCGCGATGCTGTACGTCATTGGCGTGGCGGTACTGCTGTTGCTTGGGCTGATTGCGGATAACGGACAAAGTCGCTCGTGGGTGCCGGATGCTTCAAACCTGCTCTACGAACATTACTGGAAGCTGAACGGCGGATTTGAAGCCATCAGCAACCGCAGCGATATGCTCTCGGCAAACCTTCTGGCGCTGGGTGCGCAGTACGGCTGGCAGCTTGCCGGCATGATGCTAATGGGGGCGGCATTGATGCGCTGCGGCTGGCTGAAAGGGCAGTTCAGCCATCGTCATTACCGCCGTTGTGCGGTGCTGTGCATCTCTCTTGGCATGCTGATTAACCTACCGGCGATTGCCGCGCAGTGGCATCTCGACTGGGCCTATCGCTGGTGCGCGTTTTTGCTGCAAGCGCCGCGCGAAATTAGCGCGCCGATCCAAACGCTGGGTTACGCCGCGCTGGCTTACGCCTACTGGCCGCAAATCAGCCGTTCCCGGCTGGCGGCAGCGGTGGTCTGCGTGGGGCGCATGGCGCTGACCAACTACCTTCTGCAAACGCTCATTTGTACCACGCTGTTCTATCACTTCGGTCTGTTCATGAAGTATGACCGTCTGACGCTACTGGCGTTTGTTGTCCCCGTATGGCTGGTCAACCTTGGCTTCTCTGTGCTGTGGCTGCGTCATTTCCGTCAGGGCCCCGTTGAGTGGCTGTGGCGTCAATTGACGGCAAAAGCATCAGGCGTGTCATTCCGCAACACATTTAGATAACGATCCAGATCACAACCATTAACAAAATGGATGTAACCGTTTCCAAGGCTGTGACCTTTCTCACGTAGTTGCCGCAGACTCACTGCCAGAATAGCGCTCTCGCTGTACATAGGGGGTGTAACGTGAACTGCAGCAATATTAAATCGGGCGGTGAGTATGATCACCATTCGTGATGTCGCCCGCCAGGCGGGCGTTTCCGTTGCCACCGTTTCACGGGTGCTGAACAACAGCGCTCTGGTCAGTCAGGATACCCGCGATACCGTGATGAAAGCGGTGTCGGCATTGGGTTATCGTCCGAATGCGAACGCGCAAGCGCTGGCAACGCAGGTCAGCGATACCATTGGCTGCGTGGTGATGGACGTCTCCGACGCCTTCTTTGGCGCGCTGGTTAAAGCGGTGGATACCGTCGCCCAGCAGCATCATAAATATGTGCTTATTGGCAATAGCTACCACGAAGCAGAAAAAGAGCGCAACGCCATTGAGGTGCTGATTCGTCAGCGCTGTAGTGCGCTTATCGTCCATTCTAAAGCCTTAAGCGATCGGGAACTCAGCGAGTTTATGGCACACATGCCCGGCATGGTGCTGATTAACCGTATCGTTCCCGGCTATGCCCATCGCTGCGTCTGCCTGGATAACGTCAGCGGTGCGCTGATGGGAACCCGGATGCTGCTCAATCATGGGCATCAGCGCATTGGCTATCTCGCGTCCAGCCACAGCATTGAAGATGATGATATGCGCCGGGAAGGGTGGGCGCGTGCGCTGCTGGAGCAGGGCATTGTCGCTCCCGATAGCTGGGTTGGCACCGGCTCGCCGGATATGCAGGGTGGGGAAGCGGCCATGGTCGAACTGCTCGGACGCAATGCCGGGCTAACCGCCGTGTTTGCCTATAACGATAATATGGCGGCCGGCGCGCTGAGTGCGCTTAAAGATAACGGTATTGCCGTACCGCAGCAGGTTTCAGTCATCGGCTTTGACGATATTCCCATTGCTCGCTATACCGATCCACAGTTGACGACCATCCGCTACCCGATTGTTTCTATGGCAAAACAGGCGACGGAGCTGGCGCTTTTAGGGGCGGCGGGCAAGCTTGATAGTGAGGCCACTCACTGTTTTATGCCGACCCTGGTTCGTCGCCATTCTGTGGCGCAGCGGCAATCTGTGCATCCCATCACGAACTAATTTGTTAGTGTTATGTAACCGTTTTCAATCTGTGAGTAAATTCACAGATTGTTAACATCGGCATCGCTATGATGGCAGCGTTTATCAGGCTGAAACATGATGTAACGGTGATTAATCACTTTTTATAGCGTAAATCAGCTGCAAAAACAGTTTAGAACGTCATCTGGATTGTTGCTCAACACGGAAGAACAAATTTTTATCAGTGAATTTCGTCGTGCAGTAACAATTTATTAACTCTGCCCGCCGACTATTTTCACCCGAACTACCCTGCATAATAAAACCGGAGATACCATGAATAAGAAGGTGTTAACCCTGTCTGCCCTGATGGCCAGCATGTTTTTCGGTGCAGCAGCGCACGCTGCCGATACCCGTATTGGCGTAACTATCTATAAATACGACGACAACTTTATGTCCGTTGTGCGTAAAGCTATCGAGAAAGATGCGAAAGCCGCGCCGGACGTTCAGCTGCTGATGAACGACTCCCAGAACGACCAGTCTAAGCAGAACGACCAGATTGACGTGCTGCTGGCAAAAGGCGTGAAGGCGCTGGCTATCAACCTGGTTGACCCTGCGGCGGCAGGCACGGTCATTGAAAAAGCGCGCGGTCAGAATGTACCGATCGTTTTCTTCAACAAAGAACCTTCTCGTAAAGCGCTGGATAGCTATGACAAAGCGTACTACGTGGGCACCGATTCTAAAGAATCCGGTATTATCCAGGGCGATCTGATTGCTAAACACTGGGCGGCAAACCCAAACTGGGACCTGAACAAAGACGGCCAGATTCAGTTCGTGCTGCTGAAAGGCGAACCGGGCCACCCGGATGCTGAAGCGCGTACCACCTACGTTATCAAAGAGCTGAACGACAAGGGCCTGAAAACCCAGCAGCTGCAGCTGGATACCGCCATGTGGGATACCGCTCAGGCTAAAGACAAGATGGACGCATGGCTGTCCGGCCCTAACGCTAACAAAATTGAAGTCGTTATCGCCAACAACGATGCGATGGCAATGGGTGCGGTAGAAGCGCTGAAAGCGCACAACAAATCTTCCATCCCTGTCTTCGGCGTGGATGCGCTGCCAGAAGCGCTGGCGCTGGTTAAATCTGGGGCAATGGCGGGTACCGTGCTGAACGATGCTAACAACCAGGCGAAAGCGACCTTCGATCTGGCGAAAAACCTCGCTGCCGGTAAAGGCGCCGCTGATGGCACCAACTGGAAGATCGAGAATAAAATCGTCCGCGTACCTTACGTTGGCGTAGATAAAGACAACCTTAGCGAATTCACCGGTAAGTAATCTTTAAATATATAGGGCGCGCATTTGTGCGCCCTATAAATACTGACGCAGAAATATCGCAGCCAGGTATATATATGGACAACAATAATAGAGAGCCGTCTGGCGAATTCTTGTTGGAAATGAGCCAGATCAACAAGTCATTTCCGGGCGTAAAAGCACTCGATAATGTTAACCTGAAAGTTCGTCCGCACTCTATCCATGCATTAATGGGTGAAAACGGCGCGGGCAAATCAACGTTATTAAAATGCCTATTTGGGATCTACCAAAAAGATTCCGGCAGCATTCTATTCCAGGGTAAAGAAATCGATTTCCATTCCGCTAAAGAAGCGCTGGAAAATGGTATTTCCATGGTTCACCAGGAACTTAACCTGGTATTACAACGTTCGGTCATGGACAACATGTGGTTAGGTCGTTACCCAACCAAAGGCATGTTTGTCGACCAGGACAAAATGTATCGTGATACCAAAGCCATCTTTGATGAGCTGGATATTGATATCGACCCGCGCGCGCGCGTCGGTACGCTCTCCGTGTCGCAGATGCAGATGATTGAAATCGCCAAGGCCTTCTCCTATAACGCGAAAATCGTGATTATGGATGAACCTACGTCGTCGCTGACGGAAAAAGAGGTAAACCACCTGTTTACCATTATCCGTAAGCTGAAAGACCGCGGCTGCGGCATCGTCTATATCTCGCATAAGATGGAAGAAATTTTCCAGCTGTGTGATGAAATCACCGTTCTGCGTGATGGTCAGTGGATTGCCACCCAGCCGCTGGAAGGGTTGGATATGGACAAGATCATCGCCATGATGGTTGGTCGCTCACTGAACCAGCGTTTCCCGGACCGCCAGAACGTACCGGGCGAGGTTATCCTCGACGTGCAGCATCTGACGTCCTTGCGTCAGCCGTCGATTCGTGACGTTTCGTTCCAGCTGCGTAAAGGGGAAATCCTTGGCATCGCTGGGCTGGTGGGAGCCAAGCGTACCGATATCGTGGAAACGCTGTTTGGTGTGCGCGAAAAATCGGGCGGCACTATTACTCTGCACGGCAAGAAAATTAATAACCATAGCGCCAACGAAGCGATTAATAACGGCTTTGCGCTGGTGACCGAAGAACGTCGCTCGACGGGTATTTACGCCTACCTTGATATTGGATTTAACTCATTAATTTCGAATATCAAGAACTATAAAAATAAAGTGGGTCTGCTGGATAACTCTCGCATGAAGAGCGACACCCAATGGGTTATCGACTCTATGCGCGTGAAGACGCCTGGACACCACACACAGATTGGTTCGTTATCCGGTGGTAACCAGCAGAAGGTCATTATTGGACGCTGGCTGTTAACCCAGCCTGAAATTCTGATGCTGGATGAACCGACTCGTGGTATCGACGTAGGTGCAAAATTTGAAATTTATCAATTAATCGCCGAGCTGGCGAAGAAAGATAAAGGGATCATTATTATTTCTTCAGAAATGCCAGAGCTACTGGGTATTACTGACCGCATCCTTGTCATGAGTAATGGCCTGGTTGCCGGGATTGTTGAAACGAAAACTGCAACGCAAAACGAAATTCTCCGTCTTGCGTCATTGCACCTTTAATTTCAGGGGCTCGACATGAGTGCGTTAAATAAAAAAAGCTTTCTCACTTATCTGAAAGATGGCGGTATTTACGTTGTTCTTTTGGTTCTGCTGGCCATTATTATTATCCAGGACCCAACTTTCTTAAGTTTGTTGAACCTCAGTAACATCCTGACCCAGTCTTCCGTACGTATTATTATCGCCCTCGGCGTTGCCGGGCTGATCGTTACCCAGGGTACTGACCTGTCCGCAGGTCGTCAGGTGGGTCTGGCGGCGGTGATTGCGGCGACGCTGTTGCAGTCGATGGAGAACGCCAACAAGGTGTTCCCGGAGATGGCAACCATGCCAATCTTCGTGGTTATCCTGATTGTCTGCGCCATTGGCGCGGTCATCGGTCTGATTAACGGGATCATCATCGCCTACCTGAACGTGACGCCATTCATCACGACCCTGGGTACGATGATTATCGTGTACGGCATCAACTCCCTGTACTACGACTTCGTGGGCGCGTCGCCGATTTCCGGCTTCGATGGCGGCTTCTCGACGTTCACGCAAGGGTTTATCGCGCTGGGCAGCTTCCGCCTATCGTACATTACCTTCTATGCGCTGATTGCCGTTGGTCTTGTCTGGATCCTGTGGAACAAAACCCGCTTTGGTAAAAACATCTTCGCTATCGGCGGCAACCCGGAAGCGGCGAAAGTCTCCGGCGTTAACGTGGCGCTGAACCTGCTGGTGATTTATGCGCTGTCCGGCGTGTTCTATGCCTTCGGCGGGATGCTGGAAGCAGGGCGTATCGGCTCGGCAACCAACAACCTCGGCTTTATGTACGAACTGGACGCGATTGCTGCCTGCGTGGTGGGTGGGGTGTCATTCAGCGGCGGCGTAGGTACCGTTCTGGGCGTGGTGACCGGTGTCATTATCTTCACCGTGATCAACTACGGCCTGACCTATATCGGCGTAAACCCATACTGGCAGTACATCATCAAGGGCGGGATCATTATCTTCGCCGTAGCGCTGGACTCCCTGAAGCACGCGCGTAAGAAATAAGCGTAGCAAGAGAAACATAAGAGGAGCCCGGCGAAAAATGCCGGGTTTTTGATTTTGTAGCCGCAGGTTGAAGAGGTTAAAGCGCGACGGCGTGTGCTTTTTCACCCGGTTTAAAGGCTATCTCCCCAAGGTTAATGCAGGCCACCGGGCAGACGTGTCCGCAGAGCAGGCAGCCGACGCATTTTTCAGTATCACAGTGCGGCGTGCGGGTTTCCTCATTCCACTCCATCGCCTGATGCCCGCCGTCGTAGCAGGAGATATAGCAGCGGCCGCAGCCGACGCATTTTGCCTGATTAATATGCGGGTAGACGATGTAGCTGCGGTCAAGGTCTTCGGCCGGTACGATGTTGTGGTTGGCAAGGCCAATCATTTCATCAAGCGAATGGAAGCCCTGATCGTTAAGATAGTGGGAGAGGCCGCTTATCATATCTTCGACGATACGATAGCCGTACTGCATGATGCCGGTCGTGACCTGCAGCGTCGCCGCGCCCAGCAGCAAAAACTCGGCGGCGTCTTCCCAGGTTTCAATCCCGCCGATCCCGCTGATAGGGAAATCCTTCAGTTCGGGGTGAGTGCGCAACTGTTGAATGAAGCGTAGGGCGATCGGCTTAACGGCCTTGCCGGAATACCCGGAGATGCTGGATTTGCCGTTGACTACCGGCATGCCGATTTTACGGTTGAGGTCTATATTGGTAATGGATTTAACGGTGTTGATGGTCGCAATACTGTCAGCACCGCCGCGTTTAGCCGCCAGCGCCACTTCGCACATATCGCCGATGTTCGGCGTCATTTTGGCCAGCATTGGCAGAGAGGAGCCGCGCTTCACCGCCCGGCAGTATTTCTCTACCAGTTCCGGGCTTTGCCCGACGTCGCTGCCCATCGCGTGGGAGGTCATCTGTGGGCAGGAGAAGTTGCATTCAATCATGTCGGCACCGGCTTCTTCGACGAGTCTCGCCAGATCCTGCCACTGCTGTTCATTTTCGCCCATGATCGAGGCGATCAGCACTTTATCAGGGTAGTCCTGCTTGAGCTGGCGGATTGCCGCCAGGTTTTCTGCCAACGGGTGCTCGGCAATCTGCTCCATGTTTTTAAAGCCGATAAACCCGGTGTCTTCTTTGGTCAAATGGTCGAAGCGCGGCGAGACTTCATTGGCAATAAAGAAGCCGATGGTTTTAAACACGATACCGCCCCAGCCGCTGTCATAGGCCTTGGCGCACATGTCGTAGCAGTTGCCCACCGGTGAAGACGAGAGGCAGAACGGGTTAGGGAATTTGACGCCGCAGAAGGTGACCGACAGATCTTTAGTTAACATGTTCATGCCTCCTCTAAATAGTGATGAATGGCCTGAGCGGCTTCTTTCCCGGTCTTCACGGCGTAGACGACGGTTTTGTCTCCCTTGACGATATCGCCCGCGGCGAAGAGCTGAGGGTCGCTGGTCTGGTAGTCGTGCGTTTCCACGATATTGCGCTGTACCTGAATACCCGCAAAGGCCTCTAGCTCGGCGCGTTGGCCCACGGCGAGATAAATACGCTCTGCCGTCAGCGTCAGCTTGCCGGGCAGGCGAACGTGCTGGAATGTGACGTTGTTACCCGTGACGGCGACAGGTGTAAAGCCATCGATAATTGACACGCCTAGCGCCTGGGTGGTGGTGAACTCTTTATCACTTGCCGGGAATTCGGCCAGCTCTTCGCGTGCAACACAGGTGACGGACGGGCAGCCGAGAATTTTCAACGTGCTGGCCACGTCCATCGCCACGTCGCCACCGCCGACAATCAGCGCGCTTTGCGGTACGGTGATATTGCCGCCAGAAGTGCGGGCTCGCTGGAGAAAATCGACGGCAATTTCGACCGGGTTGGCGTCGTTAAACAGAGGCAGCGTCGAGCCTTTGGGCATCCCAACGGTCAGCAGTACGGCGCGGTAGTCGGCTTTTAGCTCGGCGAGCGTCAGGTTTTGGCCGACTTCGCAGCCGCAGCGAATCGTTACGCCCATTTCGCTGATTCGCGCAATTTCAGCATCCAGCACCTTTTGCGGCAGGCGGAATTCCGGGATGCCGTGCCGCAGCCAGCCGCCCGGCTGGGCTTCTTTTTCGAACAGGGTAACGTCATAACCCAAATTGGTGAGCGTCACGCTGGCCTGTAATCCGGCAGGGCCCGCGCCAATGATGGCGACTTTGCCTTTATCCTTACGACCCGGTTGGTAAATCTGCATCGCCGTTTGCTGCTCAAAGTCAGTGACAAAACGCTGCAGGCGGCCAATATCAATCGGCGTATCGATTCCTGAGCGCGAACAGCCCTGCTGGCACAGCTTTTCCGTTGGGCAGACCCGTGCACACACCGACCCTAACGCATTATTTTCCCGAATGGTTTCGGCTGCGCCCTTAAAGTTGCGGAAATAGACTGAGCGAATGAACTTGCCCGGGTCGGTCTCCGCCGGACAAGACTGGCTGCATGGCGCGTCGTGGCACAGCAGACAGCGGGAGGCCTCTTTGATTGCCAATAGCGGCGTAAAGGCGGGAATCAGCTCATCCTGGTATTGATGTTGCGACATAATTGCTCCCTTAATGATTAGTTTAATTAAGGCAAATAAAGTGAAACAACTACTGGCAGGCTAAGCGGATGAAGGGGGAGGGTTCTGTGAAAGAATTCACAAATAACCATATTTTTTATATGGTTATTTGTCGATGGCAGGAATACATAAGATGCAAATAAGAACTATTAGTGAATGAAGAATTCATCAACTAATTTGATGGCAAGAACGAAGGTATTTAGAAAAAGGTCACTGTGTTTTCTTCTTCTGTAACTCCAGCAACTGCTCTGGCGTCACAGCCGGATACCCCTGAGCGCCTGCGGGCACTTCCTGCTGGGCGGGAATTGGGATCAGCGGCCCTAAGAAACGCGGCTCGCGCTTGAAGAGATAAAGGTCAGCCAGTGCGCCAAAGCGGGCACCGAACTCACGAAGGCGGACGCTCCACATATCTTTCGGTGACGGCACGGCGTAGCACTGCGCCTGAATCCCCATATGCAGGGCGATAAACAGCGCGCGTTCGCAGTGAAAGCGCTGGGTGATGATGATGAAATCGTTGGTGTCGAAGACTTTGCGGGTACGCACGATAGAGTCGAGCGTGCGGAAACCGGCGTAGTCGAGCACGATATCGGCAGGATCGACGCCTGCTTTGATCAAATCGCGTCGCATGGTCATCGGTTCGTTATAGCTTTGCAGCGCGTTATCGCCGCTCAGCAGCAGATAATTGACCTTGCCGCTGTTGTAGGCGTTGAGCGCGCCCTGAATGCGGTAACGATAGTATTGATTAATCACGCCCGTGCGGTAGTACTTGGCGGTACCGAGCACCACGCCTACCTGTCGGTAGGGGAGATCCTGCAGCTCATCGTAAATATAGGGCGACGTTTTCCAGCTCATCCAACGGTCAAGACCCAGCACGGTCAACAGCAGCAGGCCGAACAGGACTAACAGGCTGTATAACACACGCTTTAACATGAACTTGACTCAATAGTGGACGAGGGAGACATCAGGCTACTTTACCCGTCGGACAAGAGCAAGAAACCATCGTTTAATTGCGGGGAAATTAACCGGTGTCTGGTAGCCCGGCCAAGCGAAGCGCCGCCGGGACAGGGAAGCGAGTCACCCCGGAGTCGGCGTGTTCACGCCTCCTCCGGGCTATATCGTTAGCCCAACAGCACGCGATCGATATTGTGGCAGCCCAGCGCTTTCAGCGTAGCGGCGGTGGCATCCCACTGAATCAGCGGTGCGTCGGCGCGTTCGGCCAGAATGGCGCGCTGGATATCCGGGTAGTCGTAGCCGTTCAGGCTCAGGAGGTTCAGGGCACCCTGCAACGGTGGCAACGTCGGGTTGAACGCGGCATTTTCCGCATAGCTGCCGCTGAAAATAGTACCGTCGCGCAGTTCCAACGCTACGCCGGAAGGCGCTTTGCTGTATGGCGTATGGCTATGGTTGGCAGCCTGAATGGCGGCCTGCGCCAGCGCATCGCCTTCGAGCGGATAACCGTGATCCTGCTCGTCCATCAGCAGGGTTTTGATATCGAGATCTTTTGGTCCAAACGCATCCGGCAGGTAGTCTTTCAGCGTATGCGGCTGACGACCCGGCAGATTGATACGCAGTGCCAGCCCGCTGTTCAGTTCATTCATAAACTGACGACAGTGGCCGCACGGCGTGTAGTTGACGGTGATAGCCTGTAGGGCTTTTTCGCCGCGCAGCCAGGCATGGCTGATGGCGCTCTGCTCGGCATGCACGGTTTGCTGCATGGTGGCGCCGAGGAACTCCATGTTGCCGCCAAAGTACCAGGTTCCGCTCACGCCGCGGGCGATAGCACCGACGTTAAAGTGAGACAGATCTGCACGAGCACAGGCGGCGGACAGCGGCAGGAGGGCAAAAGCGAGCGCGTCTTCGTCCAGCCCCGTCGCTGCTTGCAGCGAAGAGACCTGCTCGGCGCTCAGCAGAGCAGGGAAGTGCGGATCGGCTAGCAGGGGAGCGATAGCGGTCTGCAGATCTGCCGCCAGTTGCGAAAAAGCAGATTGAAAACGTGGATGCATGGCGTTGTGCCTCATAACAATGTAATGGGATCGTAGTGTACGGGGCGCGGACGCCCCAATTAGTGATCAATATCTCATTGTTAATGCAACGTGTGTAACATCAATTAAAAATGTGTGATTTGTCTCGTTTTATCCCATCACCGACAGAATAATCGGGAACAGGAATGGCGCAATCAGCGAGGTAATGATGCCGCAGATAACCAACGCCAGCGAACTAAACGCTCCTTCCTGATAATCCATCTCTGCACAGCGCGCGGTACCGAGGGCGTGCGACGCGGTCCCCATCGACAGCCCGCGTGAGGCTTTGGTGGTAATCCGCATCAGGTTCAGCAAGGTGTGGCCAAACACCGCACCGAGAATACCGACGTAAATCACGCACACGGCGCTAATTGCCGGGATACCGCCGATACTGCCGCTGACCGCCATTGCAATCGGCGTGGTCACGGATTTCGGCAGAATAGACGCAGCAATCTGTGGCGAAGCCCCCATCATCAATGCCACCGACGTGCCGGTAATCATCGCCACCGCGCTGCCGACAAAGCAGATAGTGATGATAGATTTCCAGCGGGCGCGGATCTGGTGCAGCTGTTCATACAGCGGATAAGCAAGAGCGACCACCGCAGGCTGCAACAGGTCGTTCAGCACTTCGCTGCCTTTAAAGTAATGATCGTACGGAATACCGGTCAGCAGCAAGAACGGAATAATCACCACCATCGACACCAGCAGCGGGTTGAGCAGCGGCATTTTAAAGCGTGTGGCAAGCTTACGGGCGGCAAAAAAGACAACCAAAGTTAGCGGTAAAGACCACCAGATATAGTGCAGCATTATTTATCCGCTCCATCACGACCAACCACTTTACGCTCACCGTGAACCAGGTGAGAGCTCCAGCTCACCACTACCAGGACGACCAACGTACTGATGGTGCAGGAGACGACTACCGGGCCGAACTGCGCGCTCAGCAGCGAGAAGTACTGCATCACACCGACGCCAATCGGCACAAACAGCAGCGCCATATAGCGGATCAGGATGTAGCAGCCGGGGTTAACCCACTTCGCGGGCAGGATTTGCAGCGCCAGCAGCACAAACATAATAAGCATGCCGATAATGCTGCCAGGAATGGTTATGGGCAGCAGCGACGAAATAAAAATACCGGCATACAAACAGGCGTAAATCAGCACGAATGCACGCAGGTATTGCCAGATTAAATTCAGCGATTTGAGCATGGGATTCACCTTTGGTGGAATGCATTCATCATACAATTAAACCCTGAAATGTGCTACCGATCACATCATGAAATCTGAGCATACCTGATATAGATAACGTGAACATCAGGCATCTGCCCGGCGTTATCCCTCCATTTGTACCGGATGCGACAAATAGTGGAGAAACCGGCTAAGCGCGAGGGAAGGCGTGCTCGATTTGCGCCAGAATACGCCGACGCTGCCTTTCTGCTCAACCTTTGGCAGAGCCAGAATGGCGAGCTGACCCTGATTTTGATAACGCTCGGCCAGACGCAGGGACAGAATCGAAATCATGTCGCTGCTTTGCAGCAGGTTAACGCTGACGTTCATTGATGCCGACTCGATGGTGTTTTCCGGCAGCATGACGCCGTTTTCCACCAGCGCGTTGTCGATACTTTGACGAATCGGCGTGCCGTTAGGCCAGACTATCCAGCGCCATGATGCCAGGTCTTCCCACGACAGGCGGCTGCGATGAGCGAGGGGGTGGTCGGTTCGCGCGACGAAGCAGACCGGTTCGGTGTACAGCACCTCGTAATTCAGCGGCAGTTCCAGCGCCCGGCCGCCGATGCGCCCGACCACCACGTCCACGACGCCGGACTGCAAATCGTGCAGCAGCGGCGTCATCACCTTCTCTTCAATATTCAGATGCAGCGTCGGCATCTCGGCAAGCAGTGGGAAAATAGCCTGAGAGACGCAGTCGGTGGCGACCGGCGAGCAGCCAATTTTCAGGCTTCCCACGAGGCCGCCCTGCTTAAAGCGCTCCATCTCAAACTGTGAACGTTCGATATCGTTAATCAGCCGCTGGGCGTGCTGGAGCAGCAGTTTGCCGCCTTCCGATACGCGTAGCCCTTTACTGTGCCGTTCAAACAGCGTGAGGCCCAGCTCCTCTTCAAACTGGGTTAGCCACTTAGAGAGCGCGGGCTGGGTGATGTGCATCATCTTCGCGACCTGAGTCAGGTTTCCCTGCTCGCCGAGTGCGACCAGCATTTTCAGATGGTGGAGCTTCAGCTTCTGCGTCCAGTCTGCCATGAGATATAACCTCCAGGTTATGGAAGGGCATGAAATGCCATTGTACAACTCATTTCACTTATCACAAAATGGCAACATAAAAGCAAAAAAAGAAACATCTTACCCTGAGCCGTTTTGGCGAAAGCGCGGACGGATACGTGGATAACCTGCACATACCGAGGCCCTCCCTATGACGCAACGACGTGAACTACAGGCACTCATCGATGTCGCTCCGATCGGCAAGATGCAGTGGCGCGTCATCATCTGCTGTTTCCTGGTGGTGATGATGGACGGTTTTGATACCGCCGCGATTGGCTTTATCGCCCCGGCTATTCGCGACCACTGGCAACTGACCGCAGGCGACCTGGCACCGCTGTTTGGCGCGGGGCTGTTGGGTTTAACCGCAGGGGCCTTACTGTGCGGCCCGCTCTCTGACCGACTCGGGCGCAAACGCGTCATCGAATGGTGCGTCGCGTTGTTCGGCCTCTTCAGCCTGCTGTCGGCGTTCTCACCGAATCTTGAAGCCCTGATTATCCTGCGTTTCTTAACCGGCCTGGGCCTTGGCGGCGCAATGCCAAATACCATCACCATGACCTCTGAATACCTGCCGGCCCGCCGTCGCGGCGCGCTGGTGACGTTGATGTTCTGCGGCTTCACGCTCGGCTCAGCCTTTGGCGGCATCGTCAGCGCACAGTTGGTGGGAGTGATTGGCTGGCACGGCATTCTGGTGCTGGGCGGCGTGCTGCCAATCGTGCTGTTCTTCGCACTGCTGGCGGCGTTGCCGGAGTCCCCGCGCTGGCTGGTGCGTCGCCAGCGTCCACAGGCGGAAATTCGCCGCACCGTCAGCGCCATGACCGGCGAACGCTACGACGATACCGAGTTCTGGCTTGATGAACCGGCGGCGACCAAAAAGGGCAGTATCAGCCAACTTTTTACCGGGCGTCAGCTCACTATCACGCTGATGCTGTGGGTGGTGTTCTTTATGAGCCTGCTGATCATCTATTTACTCTCTAGCTGGATGCCAACCCTGCTGAACCATCGCGGTATCGATCTCCAGCACGCCTCGTGGGTAACGGCGGCGTTCCAGGTGGGCGGCACGCTGGGCGCGCTGATGCTCGGCGTCTTAATGGACAAATTCAATCCGTTCTGGGTGCTGGCGGTGAGCTATGCGCTGGGGGCGGTGTGCATTGTGATGATTGGCCTGAGTGAAAACGGCCTGTGGATGATGGCGCTGGCGATTTTCGGCACTGGCATCGGCATCAGCGGCTCACAGGTGGGGCTGAACGCCTTGACCGCCACCCTCTACCCGACCCAGAGCCGCGCCACCGGCGTGAGCTGGTCAAACGCCATTGGGCGCTGCGGCGCAATCGTCGGCTCCATTTCCGGCGGCGTGATGATGGCGATGAATTTCTCATTCGACACCCTGTTCTTTGTGATTGCCGTACCGGCCACCATCAGCGCCATCATGCTGACGCTCCTGACCCTGGTAGTGCGCCAATCATCCCGAGTACCCGAATCGCAGCCTGTGATGGGCGCGGTGAAAAGTTAAGGAGAATAATAATGACCTCGGACGTAAAACACGATCGCCAACAGTTCTACCAGCACATTTCCGGGCAAAACCTGACGCCGCTATGGGAATCGCTGCACCATCTGGTGCCAAAAACGCCAAACGCCAACTGCGCTCCGGCCTACTGGAACTACTAGGAAATTCGCCCGCTGCTGCTGGAAAGCGGCACGCTGATTGGCGCAAAAGAGGCGGTTCGCCGCGTGCTGGTGCTGGAAAACCCCGGCCTGCGCGGTCAGTCATCAATTACCTCGTCGCTGTACGCGGGCCTGCAGCTGATTATGCCGGGTGAAATCGCCCCGAGCCATCGCCATAACCAGTCGGCGCTGCGCTTTGTGGTGGAAGGCCACGGCGCGTTTACCGCCGTCGACGGCGAGCGCACCCAGATGAGCCCCGGCGACTTTATCCTTACCCCGCAGTGGCGCTGGCATGACCACGGTAACCCGGGCGATGAACCGGTTATCTGGCTCGATGGTCTTGACCTGCCGCTGGTTAACTACCTCGGTTGCGGCTTCGCGGAAGATTACCCGGAAGAGCAGCAGCCGGTGACCCGAAAAGAGGGCGATTACCTGCCGCGCTATGCCGCCAACATGCTGCCGCTGCGCCATCAGGTGGGTAATTCATCACCGATTTTCAACTACCGCTACGACCGCAGCCGTGAAGCGCTGCATGATCTGATGCACATGGGCGATGCCGACGAATGGGACGGCTACAAGATGCGCTACGTCAACCCGGTGACCGGGGGCTACCCGATGCCGTCGATGGGGGCGTTCCTGCAACTGTTGCCGAAAGGCTTCCAGTCGCGTCAGGCGCGCACTACCGACAGCACCATCTACCACGTGGTGGAAGGCAGCGGCGAAGTGACCATCGGCGAGCAGACCTTCAGCTTTAAAGCGAAAGATATTTTTGTCGTGCCGACCTGGCACAGCGTGTCGTTCAACACGCCAGAAGAGACCGTGCTATTCAGTTTCTCGGATAGACCCGTCCAGGAAGCCCTGGGACTGTTCCGCGAAGCGCGTTATTAATTCAGGAGAAGAAAGATGAGCAAATACGTATTTGAACCCCAGGCTCCAGTTGCCGTACCGGTTGTCGGCAGCGATGAGCAGTTCCCGGTACGCCGCGTTTACTGCGTGGGCCGTAACTATGCCGCCCACGCCCGTGAAATGGGCTTTGACCCGGATCGCGAGCCGCCATTCTTCTTCTGCAAACCGGCGGATGCCGTGGTTCCCGTTGCCGCAGGTGAAACCCTGAACCTGGCCTACCCGGCGCAGACCGACAACTATCACTACGAAATTGAGCTGGTGGTCGCCATTGGTAAAAAAGGCAGCGATATCCCGCTGGAGAAAGCCGAAGAGTACATCTGGGGCTACGCCACCGGTCTGGATATGACCCGCCGCGACCGCCAGATGGAGATGCGTCAGATGGGCCGTCCGTGGGAAATCGGTAAAGCCTTCGACCTGTCTGCACCGATTGCGCCGCTGCACAAAGTGGCCGACGCGCCGTCTCTGGAAAAAGCGCCAATCTGGCTGCAGGTTGACGGCAAAGACCGCCAGCGCAGCGATATTCAGCACCTGATCTGGGATGTGAAGGAGACCATCAGCTACCTGTCTGGTTTCTTCGAACTGCAGCCGGGCGACCTTATCTTCACCGGCACGCCAGAAGGCGTTGGCGCGGTCGTGAAGGGCGAAACCATCACCGGTAACGTAGAAGGGTTAACGCCTATCGCGGTCAAAATTGTTTGAGGTGAATGATGAAGCTGTACAGTTTTTTTAATAGTTCGGCCTCTTACCGCGTACGTATTGCGATGGCGCTGAAGGGCATTGACTACCAGACCGTCGGGGTCAACATCCGCATCGGCCAGCAGAACGCGCTGGAGTACCGACGTCTGAACCCGGTAGGGCTGGTCCCTGCGCTTATCACCGACGAGGGTGAATCACTGGGGCAGTCGCTGGCGATTATTGACTGGCTGGACAGACATTTCCCGCAGACGCCGCTGCTACCGGCGAAGGATCCCCAGCGCATGCGAGTGCTGGAAGTGGTGTACGCCATCAGTTGCGACATCCACCCCATCAACAACATGCGCGTATTGCGCTACCTCAGTGATGAGCTGAAGGTGAGTGAAGAAGAGAAAAAACGCTGGTATGCACACTGGATCCAGCAGGGGCTGAGCGCGGTAGAACAGCTGCTGCGCCGTGGCCAATCAGGGGCGTTTTGCTTCGGCGATGCGCCAACGCTTGCCGACTGCTGCCTGGTGCCGCAGTGGGCGAACGCCGAGCGTATGGGCTGCGATTTAAGCGGTTTCCCACGCTGTAAAGCCGTATACGATGCGTGTACGGCGTTGCCGGCGTTTATCGCGGCGGCCCCTGAAAACCAGCAGGACAAGATCCCGGCGTAGTCTGAAAAGGAGAAGAATCATGGCTAAAGTTACGCGTGCAATTATTGTCGGCGGCGGTATTGGTGGCGCAGCCACCGCGCTGTCGCTGGCGCGTCAGGGCATCCAGGTGATGCTGCTGGAGCAGGCGCACGAAATTGGCGAAATTGGCGCCGGGATCCAGCTGGGGCCGAACGCGTTTTCGGCGCTCGACAGCCTCGGCGTGGGTGAAGTCGCCCGTCAGCGTGCGGTCTTTACCGACCACATCACCATGATGGATGCGGTCAACGGCGAAGAGGTGATTCATATTGAAACGGGGCAGGCATTCCGCGATCACTTCGGCGGCCCGTATGCGGTTATCCACCGCGTCGATATTCATGCCACCGTCTGGGAAGCGGCGTTGCAGCACCCGGGCGTGAAGTACCGTACTTCCACCCACGTGGTGGACATTCGGTACAAACCGGAAACATAGGTAACACTTTAGACCGGATACATGGGTAACAGTTATAACTGGCATAGAAGAGGAGACTCGCTATGCCCTGGACTGAGACCCGACCTATGCAACGCCT
>NZ_CABTJS010000001.1:0-4518 GCF_902485085.1 uncultured Kluyvera sp. | reverse complement strand
CTTTTGTAAGCGCCATAGGTTCAATCCCTCAATGATGCCTGGAATCGCTCTTTTAATGCCTCTACACATTTGGCGACGGTAGCGGCAATCTCCTCTTCTTCGAGTGTACGGCTGGTATCTTGTAGGATTAGGCTGATAGCAAGGCTTTTATAGCCTTCCGCAACACCCTTACCACGGTACACGTCAAATAAGTTTACGCCAACTACCTGATTTACGCCAACTTTCTTACATTCGTTTAAAATATCTGCTGCGGGCACGTTTTCAGCAACCACAACCGCGATGTCGCGGCGGTTCGCCGGGAAGCGTGAAACGTCGCGAGCCTGAGGAACCACGCGGTCTGCGAGCTTGTTCCACTCCAGTTCGAACACCAGAGTACGGCCGTTCAGATCCAGTTTTCGCTCCAGTTCCGGGTGAATAACACCAATGAAACCAACGCGTTCACCTTTTAGATAAATCGCCGCAGACTGGCCCGGGTGCAGGGCTGGGTTCGCTTCTGCTTTGAACTGAATTTCAGATAATTTACCGGTCAGATCGAGAACGGACTCCAGATCGCCTTTCAAATCATAGAAATCAACGGTCTCTTTTGCCAGGTTCCAGTGTTCATCGTAGCGGTTGCCACAGATAACGCCACCCAGCATCACGTCCTGACGGATACCCAGCGGAGCCTGAGTGTCCGGCACAAAGCGCAGACCGGTTTCAAAAATACGTACGCGGTTCTGTTGACGGTTCTGATTGTAGACCACGGTAGACAACAGGCCGGTCCACAGGGACAGACGCATTGCCGACATTTCGCTGGAGATTGGGTTTGGCAGAATCAGCGCTTCTTCACCCGGGTGAACCAGCTGCTGAACTTTCGGATCAACGAAGCTATAGGTAATCACTTCCTGATAGCCTTTGTCGTTAAGCATGGTTTTCACACGCTTCAGCGACAGGTTAGCTTCTTTATGGCTGCCCATCACCAGACCAGCCTGTACCGGCTCGTTCGGGATGCTGTTATAGCCGTAAACGCGGGCGACTTCTTCGATCAGATCTTCTTCAATTTCCATATCGAAGCGCCAGGTTGGCGCAACGGCCTGCCATTCATCGTTACCCACGGTCACTTCGCAGCCCAGACGGGTCAGAATGTCAGTCACCAGATCATCAGCAATATGATGACCAATCAGGCGATCCAGCTTGCTGCGGCGAAGCGTGATGGTCGCACGCTTCGGCAACGTTGCTTCATTCGTTACATCGATGATTGGACCGGCTTCACCACCGCAGATATCGAGAAGCAGCGCAGTCGCACGTTCGATAGCTTTGTACTGCAGAACCGGGTCAACGCCACGCTCGTAACGGTGGGACGCATCGGTGTGCAGGCCATGACGGCGCGCACGGCCGGTAATAGACAGCGGGCTGAAGAATGCGGATTCCAGCAGCACGTTTTGCGTTTCATCGTTCACGCCAGAGTGCTCACCACCGAAGATACCGGCCATGGCCAGCGCTTTGTTGTGGTCAGCGATGACCAGAGTGTCAGCATTGAGTTTAGCTTCGGTACCGTCCAGCAGCACCAGCGTTTCACCCTCTTTCGCCATGCGTACAACGATGCCGCCTTCGATGTGATCTTTATCGAACGCATGCATTGGCTGGCCCAGCTCGAGCAGGACGTAGTTGGTGATATCCACGACCGCATCGATGGAGCGAATACCGCAACGACGCAGTTTCTCTTTCATCCACAGCGGAGTTGGCGCTTTAACGTTAATACCTTTGACCACACGGCCGAGGTAACGTGGGCACGCATCGGCAGCATCAACCTGAATTGGCAGAACATCGGCAATGGTCGCGGCAACGGCTTTGATTTCCGGCTCGTTCAGCGGCAGCTTGTTCAGCACGGCAACGTCGCGCGCAACGCCGATAATGCCTAAGCAATCGGCGCGGTTCGGGGTCACGCTGATTTCAATAGTATTGTCGTCGAGCTTCAGGTATTCACGGATATCGGTACCCAGAGGCGCGTCGGCTGGCAGTTCGATAATACCGCTATGGTCGTCGGAAATGCCCAGCTCGGAGAAAGAGCACAGCATCCCTTCAGACGGCTCACCGCGCAGCTTAGCGGCTTTAATTTTGAAGTCGCCAGGCAGTACCGCACCGATAGTCGCCACGGCAACCTTCAGGCCCTGACGGCAGTTTGGCGCACCGCAGACGATATCCAGCAGGCGTTCACCACCTACATTCACTTTCGTCACGCGCAGTTTATCTGCGTTCGGGTGCTGGCCGCACTCAACCACTTCACCGACAACCACGCCGTTGAAGCTACCGGCAACGGCTTCAACGCCGTCCACTTCCAGGCCTGCCATGGTGATTTGGCCAGACAGCGCTTCGCTATCAATGGCTGGATTCACCCATTCGCGTAACCACAGTTCACTGAATTTCATTGTTTTATCCTGCCCTTATTTAAACTGTTTGAGGAAACGCAGATCGTTTTCGAAGAATGCGCGCAAATCGGTGACGCCGTAACGCAGCATGGTCAGACGCTCCATACCCATACCGAAGGCGAAGCCGGAGTAAACTTCCGGATCGATACCAACGTTGCGCAGTACGTTCGGGTGCACCATCCCGCAGCCCAGAACTTCCAGCCATTTGCCGTTTTTACCCATCACATCCACTTCTGCGGACGGTTCGGTGAACGGGAAGTAGGACGGACGGAAACGAATCTGCAAATCTTCCTCAAAGAAGTTGCGCAGGAAGTCGTGAATCGTGCCCTTCAGATTGGTGAAGCTGATGTTCTTATCAACAATCAGGCCTTCCATCTGATGGAACATTGGGGTGTGCGTCTGATCGTAGTCGTTACGATATACGCGGCCCGGTGCGATAATACGGATTGGTGGTTCCTGATCTTTCATGGTGCGGATCTGTACGCCGGAAGTCTGCGTGCGCAGCAGACGGGTCGCATCAAACCAGAAAGTGTCGTGGTCAGCGCGTGCCGGGTGGTGCGCAGGGATATTCAGCGCATCGAAGTTATGGTAGTCATCTTCGATTTCCGGACCCGTCGCTACGGTAAAGCCGAGCTCACCGAAGAAACTTTCAATACGGTCGATAGTACGAGTAACTGGGTGTAAACCACCGTTTTCAATGCGACGGCCAGGCAGGGAGATATCGATGGTCTCTGCGGCAAGGCGGGCATTAAGCACGGCGTTTTCCAAGTCGGCTTTACGCGCGTTTAGTGCCTGCTGCACCTGCTCTTTTGCTTCGTTGATGACGGCACCCGCTGCTGGACGCTCTTCTGGCGGCAGTTCACGCAATGTGGTCATCTGAAGGGTCAGATGCCCTTTCTTACCCAGATATTCGACGCGGACATTGTCTAACGCGGCAACATCTGAAGCCTGGTTAATGGCTGCCTTGGCACTGGCAACCAGCTCTGCGAGATGTGACATGGTTTTCCTCATTATGTCGGTGCAGACACCGGTTTGGTGGACTTAATCTCGAATTCAGATACAAAAAAAGCCTCCATCCGGAGGCTTATTGGCGCTGATTTTTCGTTTCTTCTTTCACGCGCAAGCCTCCTGAGTTCAGGTGCTAAAGTAAAAGAAGAAGCGGAAAATAGCAGCATTCATGCTTGCGTTACCTTATGTGGTAATAACCGTAGAGTCTTTATTGAAAGGTCTACGCTGATAAATGTCAATGCATTGATACGGTTAAAATGAAAAGAGGGAGACTAGCTCCCTCTTCCAACTGGCTTATGCCAGTGCTGCTTTCGCTTTTTCGACCAGAGCGGTGAACGCTACTTTGTCGAATACTGCGATGTCAGCCAGGATCTTACGGTCAATTTCAACAGAGGCTTTTTTCAGGCCGTTGATGAATTTGCTGTAAGAAATACCGTTCTGACGTGCTGCTGCATTGATACGTGCAATCCACAGCTGACGGAACTGACGTTTACGTTGACGACGGTCACGGTAAGCGTACTGACCAGCTTTGATAACAGCCTGGAAGGCAACGCGGTATACGCGAGAACGCGCACCGTAGTAGCCTTTAGCTTGTTTCAGAATTTTTTTGTGACGTGCACGAGCAATTACACCACGTTTTACGCGAGCCATGTGAGCTCTCCTGTATCTATATTCTTAGTAAAAAAAATTAAACGTTAACGGCTTATGCGTACGGCAGGCACGCGATAACCAGACCCAGATCGCCTTTAGACACGAGGCCTTTTGGACGCAGGTGACGTTTACGTTTAGTAGATTTTTTGGTCAGAATATGACGCAGGTTTGCGTGCTTACGCTTAAATCCACCACCACCGGTTTTTTTGAAGCGCTTAGCAGCACCGCGTACGGTTTTAATCTTTGGCATCTTAATAACTTCCACTTCGCATTGTTAATAAACGAAACATAGGCGAACAATATCAGTGAAGCCCTAAGGCTTCACCAACATCGCTACTTGAAGGCCTTACTGTTTCTTCTTAGGAGCGAGCACCATGATCATCTGGCGGCCTTCGATCTTCGTAGGGAAGGATTCGACTACTGCCAGTTCACTCAGATCGTCACGGACGCG